>JAFVMW010000007.1 GCA_017506735.1 Oscillospiraceae bacterium
ATATCAACGATATCATGAACGCCCACAACCTGGCTATGGTGGCTCTGACCTCCCGTATGCAGCATGAGCGCAACAACTCCGACGAGTGGCTGGCCAAGAAGGGCCTGAAGCGTCTGGACATCGACCCCAAGCGCATCGAGATGGGCTGGATCATCGACTTCTGCGCACAGTCCCTGCGTAACATCATCATCGGCATCGGCGGCCGTCTGGACGGCTTCATGATGGAGTCCAAGTTCGGCATCGCTGTCGGCTCCGAGCTGATGGCTATCCTGGCTGTTGCCAAGGACCTGAAGGACCTGCGCGAGCGCATCGGCAAGATCGTCGTCGCTTACTCCAAGTCCGGCGAGCCTGTCACCTGTGAGGATCTGGACGTTGCAGGCGCCATGACCGCATGGATGCGTAACGCCATCAACCCCACCATGTGCTACTCCGTGGAGCATCAGCCCGTTCTGATCCACGCCGGCCCCTTCGCAAACATCGCTATCGGCCAGTCCTCCGTCATTGCTGACCGTCTGGCTCTGAAGCTGTTCGACTACCATGTCACCGAGTCCGGCTTCGCTGCCGACATCGGCTTCGAGAAGTTCTGGAACGTCAAGACCCGTCTGTCCGGCCTGACCCCCAACGTTTCCGTCCTGGTCGCCACCGTCCGCTCCCTGAAGATGCACGGCGGCGGTCCCAAGGTCACCCCCGGCGCACCCCTGCCCAAGGAGTACACTGAGGAGAACCTGGAGCTGCTGGAGAAGGGCACCTGCAACCTGTTCCACCACGTCAACACCATCAAGAAGTCCGGCATCAACCCCGTGGTCTGCATCAACCGCTTCTACACCGATACCGACGCTGAGATCGCCCTGCTGAAGAAGCTGTGCGCCGAGCGCGGTGTCCGCTGCGCTGAGTCCAACCACTGGCGTTTCGGCGGCGAGGGTGCTGCTGAGCTGGCTCAGGTCGTTGTTGAGGCCTGTGAGGATCCCGTGGAGGTCAAGTTCCTGTACGATCTGGAGATGCCCCTGCGTCAGCGCGTTGAGCTGATCGCCAAGGAAGTCTACGGCGCCGACGGCGTTGACTGGGCTCCTCTGGCTGTCGAGAAGGCAAAGCGCTTCGAGACCGATCCCAAGTACGCTGACTACTGCACCATGATGGTCAAGACCCACCTGTCCCTGTCCGACGATCCCACCAAGAAGGGCGTGCCCACTGGCTGGCGTCTGTTCGTCCGCGACATCCTGGAGTACGGCGGCGCTAAGTTCCTGTGCCCCATGGCTGGCACCATCTCCATGATGCCCGGCACCGCTGCTGACCCCGCATACCGCCGTGTTGACGTTGACGTCGAAACCGGCAAGGTCTCCGGCCTGTTCTAATTCCTGAACCCCGAGGCACAGGCAGGCAACTGCCTGTGCCTTTTCTCATTACTTACAACATTCTGTAGGGGGCGGCGTCCTCGACGCCCCGCAGCACCCTTTGGTGCCAACACCGCACACTGGATGGCTTGCGCCATGCAATGCGCTGCATTGCCGGGACGTCGAGGACGCCGTCCCCTACAATAAAATGCAAGGAGATACTACCTATGGATATGACTATGGAAACCTGCCGCAAGTTTGTGGAAGTTCTGGCCTCTGACGCTCCCGCTCCCGGCGGCGGCGGCGCTGCCGCTCTGGTTGGTGCCATCGGCACCGCTCTGGGCAACATGGTTGGCTCTCTGACCGTGGGCAAGAAGAAGTACGCCGCTGTGGAGGAAGAGATCATTGCCCTGAAGGCAAAGTGCGACGCCCTGCAGACCGAGCTGCTGAACCAGGTGGAGATGGACGAGATCAACTTTCTGCCCCTGGCCAAGGCCTACGGCATCCCCAAGGACGACCCCACCCGGGACAAGGTCATGGAGGAAGCCACCATCATCGCCTGCTCCACTCCCCTGCACATCATGGAGCTGTGCTGCGAGGCCATTGACGCCATCGCTGTGTTCGCTGAGAAGGGCTCCCGTCTGGCTGTTTCCGACGCAGGCTGCGGCGCTGTGTGCTGCAAGGCTGCCCTGCAGGCCGCTTCTCTGAACGTGTTCATCAACACCAAGACCCTGAAGAACCGTGATGTGGCCGAGGAGCTGAACCGCAAGACCAACCTGATGCTGAACACCTACTGCCAGAAGGCCGACGAGATCTTCAACGAGGTGAAGGCAGGCTTCGGCCAGTAATCATTTCGGTTGACATACAATCGTTTTTTGCACCGATTTTTCCCTTTTTCCTGTTGAATAATTCCGCGATTTCGCATATTATATTGATATATCGTTATCGATATTTTTATCTTAATATACATTCTGGAGGTTACCTATCATGGCTAAAATCCTGTCCGGCAAGGAAGTTTCCGATGCCCTGAACGCCAACCTGATCGAGCGTTCCGCTGCCCTGAAGGAAAAGGGCGTTACCCCCACTCTGGCCATCGTCCGCGTTGGCGAAAATCCCTCTGACCTGTCCTACGAGAAGGGCGCCACCAAGCGCGCTGAGGTCGTTGGCATCACCATCAAGAACTTCATCCTGAACGCCGACTGCACCAAGGAAGAGCTGCTGGCCGTCATCGACCAGGTCAATGCCGATGATTCCATCCACGGCTGTCTGATGTTCCGTCCCCTGCCCAAGCACCTGCGTGATGCTCAGAACGAGATCTGCAACCGCCTGGACCCCAAGAAGGACGTTGACTCCATGACCCACCTGTCCAACGCCGGCATCTACGAGGGCCGCGACGATCTGGGCTTCCCTCCCTGCACCGCTCAGGCCTGCATCGAGATCCTGGATTACTACAACTATGACTACACCGCAAAGCGCGCCACCGTCATGGGCCGCTCTCTGGTCATCGGCCGTCCCATCACCCTGATGCTGCAGCACAGAAACTGTACCGTCACCACCGTCCACACCAAGACCAAGGACCCCATGGCTTACCTGCCCTACTCCGATCTGATCATCTGCGCTGCCGGCGCTCTGAACTGCGTCACCGGCGACATGGTTCGTCCCGGTCAGACCATCATCGACGTTTCCATGAACTGGAACCCCGAGAAGATCACCTCCAAGGGCAAGGGCGGCATGCAGGGCGACTGCAAGTTCGACGAGGTTGAGCCCATCGTCGGCGAGATCACTCCCGTTCCCGGCGGTGTCGGCGCTGTTACCACCAGCGTTCTGATGAAGCACGTCATCATCGCTGCCGAGCGCACCCTGTAATTTCCCCAATCCATAAAAATGAGGAGCTGACGAAATTCGTCAGCTCCTTTTTATTATGTTAATCGAAGGATCTCGCAGTCCAGAAGGGCCGCTTCCTCCTCGTCGTGGGTCACCAGCAGGATGGCGGCTTTGGTTTCGTTCACCAGGCCGATGATGCTCCGGCGCAGCTCTCCGTCCATGGCCTTGAAGGGCTCGTCCAGTACCAGGCAGTCCGCCTTCACCGCCAGAGCCCGGGCCAGGGCCACACGCTGCTGCATTCCGCCGGACAGCTCCCGGGGCAGCTTATCCCTTGCCCCGGCAAGGTCCACCCGGGCAAGGCAGGCTTCGGCCTGTTCCAGGGTTTCCCGGGTATCCCCCAGCACCAGATTCACATTTTCCAGGGCCGTCCGCCAGGGCAGCAGACGGGGTTCCTGGAATACCGTGCCAACAGACCGGAAGGTGTTTTCCACAGTGCCCTCCGTCGGCCTGGTCAGCCCCAGGGCGAGGCGCAGCAGGGTGGTTTTTCCGCAGCCGGAGGGGCCCATGATGGCAAGCCGCTGTCCGGGGTTCAGAGTCAGATCCCGGTGCCGCAGCACCCACTGATCATTGTAGCGATGGGAGATTCCCCTCAGTTCAAGCATCCGTTTTCCTCCCGCGCAGCAGCCGCAGCATCCATTTTTGCAGAACCAGGCTCAGAGCCACCACCGTCAGCGTCCAGGCGAACAGCTCCTCCGTCATCAGGTACAGCTTGGCTTCCGAGATCATCTTTCCGATGGAAATTCCGGGAACGGTCAGTACCTCCGCCGCGATGCCGGCTTTCCAGCCCAGGCCCAGGCTGTTGCTGCAGGCCGTCCGGAAAAAAGGCATCACTGAGGGCAGATAAATCCGAAGGAATTTTCTCAGTCCAGGAATCCGGTACACCTTCGCCATTTCCAGCAGCTGAACATCCACTGCCCGGATGCCTGCGCTGACGCCGTTCCAGACCACCGGCAGCACCATCATGCCGCAGATCAGCACCGGCACCCAGTCTCTGGGCAGCCAGATCAGCACCAGGATGGTAAAGGATGCCACCGGCGTGGCCTGCATGGCGGTCATGGCCGGAGCAATGAGCAGCTCTGCCAGGGGACTGGCTGTGGTCAGCGCCGCCAGAAGGACACCCAGAACCGTTCCTGCAAAAACGCCCAGCAGGATTCGCCCGATGGACAGGGCCACCGTCTGCCAGAAGGCTGCGGCAGATGCCAGCTCTGCCAGACAGCCCAGCACCTGCCAGGGGTTGGGGAGCAGCAGAGGATTCCCGAACCGCTCCGCGCAGAGCCACCATACCCCGGTCCAGAACAGCAGGGCCGGAATGCTGCCCAAGCTACGCTTCCAGTCCATTATTCAGAAATGTAGTAGAAATCATCCCCGGGGAGACTGCCGCCCACGGAGGCAGGGGCTACCTGGAACATAATGTTCAGGAACTCCGCCAGGGCGGTCTGCATTTCGCCGCCTGCGATGAAGCAGACATTGCAGTTGGGGATGGCCTTGGCAGCCACAGCGGCCTGGGCGAAGATGCCGCACGCCTGGATCTTGGCGGCGGTGCCCTCGACGTCCTCCAGCATGGTCTGGATGGATGTGCCGTACTCGTCCAGGAAGGCGGCTACCGCATCGGGATTGGCTTCGGCAAAGGCCTTGCGGACCACCACGCAGCCCTGAACCAGGGAGCCGGCAGGCGAAACCTTGTCCCACTCGGCGGTCAGATCAAGGGCGACCACCAGATCGGGATTCTTGGCCCTTGCCACAGTGACCATGGGTTCGGGGAGAACGGCGATGGACACCTGGCCGGAAGCCACAGCCGCGTTCAGATCCGCAGGCTGGGCATAGGTATTGTCGATGGTCACATCGGTGAGCCCGTTGGCCTGTACGATGTGCTGGAAAATAAAGCTGGGATTCTGGGCAGGGGCATAGACGGTCTGACCGGCAAGATCCGCCATGGAGCTGATCTCCACAGAGCCGTCAGTGACCAGATACAGAACGCCCAGGGTATTCAGTGCCAGAACCTGCACGCCGCCCTGGGTCTTGTTGTAAACAGCAGCGGCGGCATTGGTGGGCAGGGCGGCAATGTCCACAGAGCCGTTGACCAGAGCGGCCACGATATTGCTTGCGTCGGTTTCCACAGAGAACGCGTATTCCTGCGCTGCCTCTCCCCTGGCGGCTGCGTCCATCAGATTGGCCATACCGAAGCCGGTGGTGCCGTTGAGAACCATCACGTTGACAGGTACGGCAGGAGCGGTGGTTTCCGGAGGTGCCTGGGTGGTTTCGGGAGGATTGGTTGCAGGCTGGGTGGTGGGGACGGTCGTCTCAGGGGCCGTACCGCCGCAGGCAGTCATGGCAAGCAGCATAGCCGCGGCCAGCAGGAGCGCAAATACTTTTTTCATAATCGTACCTCTTTCAGTCAGTGCTGATCACACCGGAATATGCGGTCTTGACACTGATGCCTTTCAGACTGCCGATCTTGCCGGACAGGGCGGAGATGGTATTCATGGGGGCATCCAGGGCAATAGCGATTATGCTTACCCCCCGTTTCCGGTAGGGAATGCCCATTCTGCCGATGATGTATTCCCCATACTGATGAAGAATCCCGTTGAGGGTCTCCACCATTTCCCCATTCTCCACGATGATGCTCATAACCGCGACTCTTGTTTCCATTGTAACAGCCTCCTAAAAAATAACGCCGTATCCTTTCGGGTACGGCAACAGGACGCCGGGGAACTCCTCCACAGCGCATCATCCCATATTCGCACCTTTCACGCAGCCGGAAAAAGCTTAATGTCAGGATCTGGCTTCATCATAGCACATTCTCACTTTCTTGTCTACGCCTGCAAAGAAATAATTCAAATTGATACATCATACCATCAGGCGCTGACACGGCAGGGTCAGCGCTTTTGCTTTGGGGCAGGCCATGGAAGGGCTTCCTCCGGATCAAAAATCTATAGCTATTTTCAATAAATTATTTTTTGTTTTCTTATGTATCTTAGCTAAATTTATACTTGAACTTTTGAGTAAAAGTGCTAAAATTTAGGATGCAATTTTCATATATGTTATAGATAGGAGGATAAAAAATGCTGCTGCTGTTTTTCCTGGTGTGGATTGTTTTCAACGGAAGATTCACACTGGAAATTGCTCTTTTTGGTATAGCTGTGTCCGGAGTCATGTTTGCTTTTATCTGCAAATTCATGGACTACAGCCTTCAGAAAGAATGGCGTTTCTGCAAGAGAATACCCGCGTTTGCGCAATACCTGTATTGTCTGATCAAGGAAATTGTGTCTGCCAATCTCGCGGTATCCAGAATGATTCTGACTAGACGGGAATTGATGGAGCCGGTCATTGTACACGTGCCTGTTGATTTGCAAACCGAAGCCGCCCGAGTGGTTCTGGCCAACTCCATCACCTTGACACCGGGAACGATCACCGTTTCCATGACGGGAAATGAGCTTCTGGTCCATTGTCTGGACAAATCCCTGTCCGAAGGGATGGCGGATTCTGAATTCGTCCGGCTGCTGCGGAAAATGGAGGAGATGTGAGTATGGAACTGATTGGGCAATACAGTGCCTTCTTTTACGGGATTCTGTCGGTTCTGGCAGTGATGCTGGTGCTTTGTCTGATCCGCGCAGTCATCGGCCCCCGGATCGCGGATCGTTTGATTGCGGTCAATATGATGGGAACCATGGTTATGGTAATCATCGCGGTGCTGGCTGTGGTGAAGGAGCAGGGCTATCTGCTGGATATCTGTCTGATTTACGCCATGATCAGCTTCCTGGCTGTTGTGGTTCTGACCCGGATTTATACCGGTGTCTACCGGGAAGCCAGGGAAGCTGAGAAAAGAGAAAGGGAGGAACGTCATGCAGATGCTTGAATGGATTCGCTTCGCGTCCGGTGTGGGCCTGCTGCTGATTGGCCTGGGCATTTTTATGCTGCAGCTTTTCGGTGTTTTCAAATTCAAATATGTGCTGAACCGGATGCACGCCGCCGCCATGGGCGACACCCTTGGCATCGGTGTTTCCCTGACAGGACTGATGATTCTGTCCGGCTTTAATCTTGTGTCGCTGAAGATGGCGCTGATCATTGTGTTTTTGTGGCTGGCATCTCCGGTTTCCTCCCATCTGATCTCCCGTCTGGAGGTTGTCACCAACGAACACCTGGCAGAGCACTGCGAGCTGCCGGAGCATTTGGGGGAGGATGAGCTGTTTTGATTTTTGAATATATCCTGCTGATTTTTCTGGTGGTCTGCGCCATTTCGGTGAGCTTCTCCAGAAATCTGTTAAACTCCATTCTGATTTTCATGTCCTACAGCCTGGTCATGTCCATCATTTGGATTCTGCTGGAATCTCCGGATCTGGCCATCACCGAAGCCGCGGTAGGCGCCGGCGTCACCAGTCTGCTGTTCTTTGTGACGCTGAAAAAGATTCATGCGATGAAGGAAGAAGGTGAAACCGATGAGCAAGCCGATTCCTGAAGAAGAATACCGCAAAAAGCCCCTGACCCGATTGCTGCAATGGGTGGGCGGTGAGATCGATCCCTTCCTGGAGACGATGGAAACCCAGAAACAGCAGAATCAGAAGCCCAACGAGCGTCTGATCCGCAAGCATCGCCGGGACCTTGACACCGTTATTTCAATGGTTCACGATCAGAAGCACAATAAGGTATACAAGCTTTTCCGTCGGTTCTATAAGGTTGCTTCTGTGGTTTGCTGTCTGGCATTGATCGCCATGCTGCTGACCGCGGTTTCCTATCTGCCTCCCGTGGGCGCGGCGGATAACCCCTCCAGCAATGAGGTGGCCGCCAAGTACATTGAGGACGGTCTGCAGGATACCGGCGCGGTGAACATTGTCACCGGCATGATCCTGGACTACCGTGCCTTTGATACCTTCGGCGAGTCCAACGTTCTGTTCATCGCCACCTGTACGGTTCTGATCCTGCTGCGCAGCGACAAGAAGAAGGACAAGCGGCAGGAGGAAGCGGAGCAGCGCCGGGAGCAGCATTATGAGCCGAAGGATGACAGCATTCTCCAGCGTATTACCTTCCTGCTGTTCCCGATCATCGTGATTTACGGCATTTATGTGATCCTCAACGGCCATATTTCTCCCGGCGGCGGTTTCTCCGGCGGCGCCATCATCGGCGCTGGACTGATTCTGTATGCCAACGCCTTCGGCTTTGAAAAGCTGAACCGGTTCTTCACGGAGAAAACCTACAAGTGGATCAGCTTTGTGTCCCTTTCCTTTTACTGCCTGGCAAAGAGCTATTCCTTCTTTACCGGCGCGAACCACCTGGAAAGCGGCATTCCCCTGGGCGAAGCCGGCGCGATTCTCAGCTCCGGTCTGATCCTGCCTCTGAATATCTGTGTTGGCCTGGTGGTTGCCTGCACCATGTACGCGTTCTATACCCTGTTCCGAAAGGGGGGCTTCTGATATGGGCGGAAATCTGCTTGTGAACTATGGCGAAGCTGTGGCAATGATCCTCTTCGGCATCGGCTTTGCCAATCTGCTTTTCCAGAAGAATCTGATCAAAAAGATCATCGGCTTCAACATCATGGATACCGCCATCTATCTGTTTCTGGCGGAAAAGGGCTACATTGCCGGACGAATGCCGCCCATTGTGGTAAACGGCATCCAGGATGTGGAGGCCTACATCAATCCCATCCCCAGCGGTCTGGTGCTGACCGGCATTGTTGTTTCCGTTTCCGTCAGCGCTCTGATGCTTTCTCTGACAATCCGCCTGTATAAGCGCTACCATACCCTGGACCTGGATGAGATCTCCATCCGTCTGCGGAAGGAGGGTCTGTAATGAAGCTGGTACAGAATGTTCCTTTCTTCTGCATTATGCTGTCCATGTTCTCCGGCACCATTTCTTCCGTGCTGCCCGGAAAGTGGGCACGGCGGCTGAATGTGGTGATGATTTCTCTCGTCACCGGTATGACCCTTTGGCTGCTGCAATATCTGGTGGGCTCCGGCATCGGCAGCTATACCTATATGATGGGCCACTTCCCTGCCCCCTGGGGCAATGAGCTTCGGGTTGGTCTGCTGGAGGTGGTGGTGGCCCTGTTCTTCAGCGTCATTATGCTGCTTTCCCTGCTTGGCGGCCGGAAGAAGCTGGACGGCGAGGTAGAGGCAACGAAGCACAATATCTACTATATCCTCTGCAATCTGCTGCTCAGCTCTCTGCTGGCGCTGGTCTACACCAACGACCTGTTTACCGCCTATGTTTTCGTGGAGATCAACACCATTGCCGCCTGCGGTCTGATTATGATCCGCCAGAACGGCCGGTGCATCGAAGCGGCTGTGCGCTATATGATCATGAGTCTTTTGGGCTCCGGTCTGCTTCTGCTGAGCATCTGTATGATTTACGACCTGACAGGACATCTGCTGATGGAAAACATTCAGCAGCAGATCCGTGTCATCATGGAGGCAGGCACCTACCGGATTCCCATGCTGATCATCATCGGCATTCTTACCGTCGGTCTGGCCATCAAAAGCGCCCTGTTCCCCTTCCATTCCTGGGTGCCGGATGCCTATGGCTATTCCACAGTATCCTCCGGCGCCATTCTGTCCAGTCTGGTGTCCAAGGGCTACATTTTCCTGCTGTTCAAGGTTTTCTACCGGGTCATCGGCTTCCAGCATATCGCGGACAGCCACATTCTGAATCTGCTGTTCCTGTTCGGCCTGTGCGGCATGATCTTTGGCTCCGCCAGTGCCATTTGGGAAAAGGACATCCGGCGAATGATCGCCTTCTCCTCCGTTGCCCAGATAGGCTACATCTATATGGGCCTGGGACTGGGAACCGAAGCAGGCGTGATCGCGGCCATTTTCCATGTGCTGGTCCATGGCGCCACCAAATCCCTGCTCTTCGTTTCCGCCATTGGTCTGACCGACGTTTCCGGCGGAAGCCGCAGCTTCTTTGAAATCACCGGCTCGGCCTACCGGAACAAGGCGGCAGGCGTTGGTTTCCTGGTGGCCTCCCTGTCCATGGTTGGCATTCCCGTGTTCTCCGGCTTTGTCAGCAAGCTGCTGTTTGCGGAGGCCGCGGTGCTGGTGCCCAACTGGAAGCTGTTCCCCACGCTGATTGTTCTTGCCATCAGTACGGTGCTGAATGCCATCTACTTCCTGAAAACCATCGTCCGTATTTACACCCCGGTCAAGCAGGAGGAAATCCGGGCGAAGGGCTACTTCGAGCTGAAATTCCCGGAGCAGAAGCTGTACTGTGTGACGATTTTCCTGTTTGTTCTTGTGAATCTGATTTTGGGCATGGCCTCCCAGCCGATCATCGCGCTGATTACAGAAGGTCTGCATCACTTTGCGTAAAGAGGTAAATAGTATGTTGATTTTATCCATTCTTTTTCCCGTTCTGCTGGGTCTTGGCATCCTGCTGAAACGGGAGTGGAAGCGCAGAAACGCGCTTCTGACCCTTACCGGTGCAGGTCTGATCGCAACCGCGGCACTGGGAATGGGTGTGGTATTCGGAGGGGACGCAGAGCTGCTGCTGTTCTCCTTCGGCGAAAATCTGGATCTGTATTTCCATGCGGACACCATGGGCAAGCTGTTTGCTGTGGTAGTCAATGTGGTCTGGGTTCTGTCCGGCTTCTATGCCTTCGAGTACATGAAGCACGAGCAGGAGGAGCAGCGGTTCTTTGGTTTTTATCTGATGGTGCATGGTATCCTTCACGGTCTGGTATTTGCCGGCGGCATGGTTACCTTCTACCTGTTCTATGAGCTGATGACCCTGCTGTCTGTTCCTCTGATTCTCCACAACCGCTCCAAGGACGCCATCAAGGGTGGTCTGAAGTATTTGTTCTATTCTCTGTTCGGCGCCTATATGGTGCTGTTCGGCCTGTTCTTCCTGAACCGGTTTGCTGACAGTCTGACCTTCCTTCCCGGCGGCACACTGAATATGGGCGCTGTTTCCGGAAATGAGGCGCTGATGCTGGTGGTGGCCTTTTCCATGATCCTGGGCTTCAGCGTGAAGGCCGGTATGTTCCCCCTCCACGCCTGGCTGCCCACAGCCCACCCGGTGGCTCCTGCCCCTGCCAGCGCGGTCATGTCCGGCATCATTGTGAAAATGGGTGTTCTTGGCATGATCCGCTCGGTCTATTATCTGGTGGGCGCTGACTTTATCCGGGGCACCTGGGTGCAGACCGTCTGGATGAGCCTGTCCCTGGCAACTGTGTTTATGGGCAGTATGCTGGCTTACCGGGAAAAGGTCATGAAGAAGCGTCTGGCCTACTCCACCGTCAGCCAGGCCTCCTACATTCTCTTCGGCCTGTCCCTGCTGCAGAGCGAAGCCATGACCGGCGCGCTGCTGCACGTTGTGTTCCACGCCGTCATCAAGTCCTGCCTGTTCCTCAGCGCCGGCGCCATTATTTACAAGACCCATAAGACGAATGTGGAGGAGCTTCGGGGCATTGGCAAGGAAATGCCTGTTGCCCTCTGGTGCTACACCTTTGCCTCCGCTGCCCTGATCGGCATCCCTCCTGCCAGCGGCTTTATCAGCAAATGGTATCTGGCCACCGGCGCTCTGGCTTCCGGCATCGAGGTCTACTCCTGGCTGGGTCCCGTGGTGCTGCTGACCAGCGCCCTGCTGACTGCCGGTTATCTGCTGCCCATTACCGTGAACGGCTTCCTGCCCGGTGCAGATTATCCCTACAGCGAGCTGAAGAAGAAGGAACCCAACCTGGTCATGCTGCTGCCCCTGCTGATTCTGGCAGCGCTGGCGGTTGTGCTGGGCATCTTCCCCAAGCCTCTGACCGACTGCATTGCCGCTCTGGTGAACACGGTTGTGTAAGGAGTGGCAGCTATGAGTCAATACTGGATTTTAGCAGCCATCGCGCTGCCGGTTCTGGGCGGCATCGGAATTCCCCTGCTGCCCTTCCGGAAGCGGAGCTGGATGCTGACCTATATCGAAGCCGTGGTGCTTGCCACGAGCTTCATCGTGTGGGCTTTGCTGCTGAGCGGTACGACGGAAGCCTTCCACGTGGTTCATTTTGTGAACAATCTTTCCATTTCCTTCAAGATCGACGGAATGACCATGGTTTTTGCCGGACTGATCGCAGTCCTTTGGCCGCTGGCCACCCTGTATGCCTTTGAATACATGCGGCATCTGAAACACGAGAAAACCTTTTTCCTGTTTTACACCATGACCTATGGTGTGACCCTGGGCATCGCCTTTGCCTCTGACATGCTGTCCATGTATTTCTTCTATGAGCTGCTGACACTGGTGACGGTTCCCCTTGTGATGCACCCTCTGACCAGAGAGGCCATTCTGGCTGTGCGCAAATACCTGTATGTTTCCATCGGCGGCGCCGCCTTTGCGTTGATGGGCATGATTTTTCTGATTGTTTACGGAGAAACCTGTGTGTTTACACTGGGCGGTGTGTTCTCCGCCGGTACCCTGGCCCAGCATGGTCAGCTGCTGCTGTGGATTTACCTTTTCTCCTTCATGGGCTTTGGTGTCAAGGCTGCCATCTTCCCCCTGTCCGGCTGGCTCCCCCAGGCTGGCGTGGCACCCACTCCGGTGACCGCCCTGCTTCACGCGGTAGCCGTGGTCAACGCCGGTGCCTTTGCCATCATCCGGCTGACCTACTACAGCTTTGGCACCGAATTCCTGGAGGGCACCTGGGTGCAGGATGTCTGTCTGATTCTCTCCATGTTCACCATTGTCTACGGATGCAGCCGTGCGGTGAAGGAAACCCATATCAAACGCCGTCTGGCCTGGTCCACGGTGAGCAACCTGAGCTATATTGTGTTCGGCGCTGTGATCATGACCCCCCAGGGCCTGGTGGGCGCGCTGGCCCACTTTGTGTTCCACGGCTTTATGAAGATCACCTCCTTCCTTTGCGCCGGTGCCTTCATGCACCAGACGGGAAAGAAGTACGTCTATGAAATGGACGGCATGGGCAAGTCCATGAAGATCGTTTTCGGAACCTTCGCCGTATCCGCCCTGGGACTCATGGGTGTGCCCGGCTTTGCAGGCTTTATCAGCAAGTGGAATCTGACGGAAGCCGCGGTAAACAGCAGCAACCCCCTGGCTTACCTGGGAATTGTCTGTCTGATGCTCTCCGCCCTGCTGACTGCCATTTATATGCTGGGCATTGTACGCCGAGCATTCTTCCCTGATACCGGCTGCGAAAACCCGGAGCCTGTTACAGACCCCAGCTGGCAAATGTGTCTGCCCCTGCTGCTTTGCGCGGCTGCCACGGTGCTGCTGGGCCTGTTCTCCGCACCCCTGATTGCGTTCTTCCGGGCGGTTGCCCTGGGAACCCTGTGAGAAAGGAGCTGCAAAATGGATCTTTTGATTTATCTGATGGTATTCGGCCCCATGGCGGCAGCGATCCTCTCTTATCTGATCGGCAGAAAAAGCAAGGCTTGCCGGGACGGCTTTGTATGGGCAGCGGTTGCCGGGGAATTCCTTCTGAGCCTTTGCCTGCTGTTTCTCTTCGGCAATGAAGCCGGGGAGCGGCTGGTGGCGCTTGAGGGCGTCTGCGGCTTCGGTCTGACCTTCACCGCAGGAGGGTTCCGGTGCATTTACGCAGCCATTGCTTCCTTCATGTGGCTGATTACCGGTCTGCTTTCTCCGGAATACTTTGCCCATTACCGGAACCGGAACCGGTATTATCTGTTCCAGCTGATCACGCTGGGCGCTACCGTCGCCGTTTTCCTGTCCGGTGATCTGTATACCACCTTTGTTTTCTTCGAGATCATGTCCCTGTGCTCCTATGTATGGGTAGCCCAGGACGAAAAGGAAGGCTCTCTCCGGGCAGGAGTCACTTACCTGGCCGTGGCGGTGATTGGCGGCATGGTGCTGCTGATGGGCATCTTCCTGCTGTACCAGGAAGTGGGGACTCTGATCATTTCGGAGCTGGCCGCCGCTTGCCAGGGAAAGAATCTGTGGGCCGCCGCCCTGTGTATGTTCGTGGGCTTCGCCGCCAAGGCCGGTGCCTTCCCGATTCATATCTGGCTGCCCAAGGCCCATCCGGTGGCTCCTGCTCCGGCCTCTGCCCTGCTGTCCGGCATTCTGACCAAAACCGGCATCTTCGGCATCCTGGTGATCAGCTGCAATATCCTTGTCCACGACGAGCTGTGGGGGGCCTTTGTACTGGTCATTGGCGTGATTACCATGTTCCTGGGCGCTTTGCTGGCGCTGTTCTCTGTAAACTTCAAGCGCACCCTGGCCTGTTCCTCTGTGTCCCAGATTGGTTTCATTCTGGTGGGCGTGGGAATGCTGGTGCTTCTGGGGGAGGAAAACACCCTGGCTGCCCGGGGCACCTTCCTGCATATGGTCAACCATTCCCTGTTCAAGCTGATTCTGTTCCTGGTGGCGGCAGTCATCTATCAGAACACCCACAAGCTGGATCTGAATGACATCCGTGGCTTTGGCCGCAAAAAGCCCCTGCTGAAGTGCTGCTATCTCCTGGGCGCCCTGGGCATCGGCGGTGTCCCCGGCTGGAGCGGCTACATCAGCAAGACCCTGCTTCACGAGGGTATTGTGGAGTATCTCCACGCCATGGAAGAGGGGCATCTCCATGCTTCCATCCTCAGCGCCGGCAGCGTGAAAGCAATTGAATGGATTTTTCTGATCAGCGGCGGTCTGACCGTTGCCTATATGTGCAAGCTTTTCGCGGCGGTATTCCTGGAGGAAAACAGGGATGCCCAGGTTCAGGCGGCTTTTGACGAAAGAAAGCCCTACTGGCGCAGCGTCAGCGGGTTTGCATTGACTGCCGCGGCCGTTCTGATTCCTGTTATGGGTATGCTCCCCGGGCTCACCATGGATCGGCTGGCTGATATGGCCCAGGGCTTCCTTGGTGTCCACCATGCCGGTCATGCCGTCCACTATTTCACCTGGGTCAACCTGAAGGGCAGTGTCATTTCCATCGCCATCGGCGCGTTGGTGTATTTCCTGGTGGTTCGTGGCTGGATGATGGAGAACGGAACTTATGTAAACCGTTGGCCGGAATGGCTGGATCTGGAAGAAAAGCTCTACCGGCCGCTGCTGGTGAAGCTCCTTCCCGGAATCCTTGGCTGGGTCTGCGGTGTGATGGACAAAGCGACGGACGTTCTGGCGAAGCTCCTGCCCAGCCTCGGCGCAGGCATTGCAGGAGTAATGGACATTTTCACCGACGGCATCGTGGTGCTGCTGCGCAAAACCATATATCGGGACAGCCCCCAGCAGGGGGAGCTGGAAGAGGGCAACGCCCTTACCCATGTGATCGGTGTTTCCCTGAATGTGCTGGAGGAGCTGCTGAACAAGACCATCTGGCGGCATCATGAGCACCGGAAGGATCTGGAGCACTGGTTTGTTCTGAAGTACTCGGCGTTTAAGGAGAATGCCACGGTCATTGGCCGCAGCCTGTCCTTCGGCCTGGTGCTGTTCAGCATCGGCCTGTGCGCCACACTGGTTTATCTGCTGATTGCGGCATTGATCTGAGATTGCATATCGAAAAAGGGCTTATTGTCTGCGAAGGCAATAAGCCTTTTTAGGTTATCGGCTTTACACAGCTTGGCTCTGGCCAAAGGGAGAGCTGGCACGGCTTTAGCCGTGACTGAGAGGGTATTTTCCCTCTCCGCCCCCTCCGGGGGCACCTCTCCCAGAGGGAGAGGCGAGAAAAAGAATTTGATTGCTGATGAAAGCCGATAGCCTTAAAAATATGTTTGTAGAGGTCGGCAATTTGTGATTGCCGCTTACGCGGCACGGGACGTCGAGGACGCCGTCCCCTACGATTTGTATTTCGGACTGTTTCTACACGCTGGCATCTCCCGTGGGGAGCCAAGCTGCGGCTTGCAGGCAATTGTTTGGGTGTAAATGATACGGGATTATCGATATTTTTATTGACAAAGATTGGGTTGTTTACTAAAATAAGACTGTCCATTCGAAAAAAAGATATCAATAAAAATGGAGGAAAAGTATGAATAAGATCAGAACGCTTTCGGAAGGCGCTTTTTTGAAAGTGTTTTTTGCCTTCTTTGCGGCGGCGTTTTTAATTGCGTCTGTGTTTATGCCGGACAGAGCCCAGATGCTTTCCGGCCTGTGGCAGATCCTGTCCCAGCCCAGCAAGCTGACCTGCAGCTACTTTGCACTCGGAGGCTATGCCGCCACCTTCCTGAACATGGGTCTTGTGGCCCTGATCTGCCTGGGGCTGTTCCTGGTCTTTCATGGAACACCCAACAACGCTTCCACGCTGGCCTTTATTCTGACCACCGGATTCGGCTCCTGGGGTATCAATATTCTGAATATCTGGCCCACCATTTTCGGTGTCATGCTCTACGGCATGGTAAAAAAGGAGAAATTCGGCGGCCTGGTGAATGCCATGCTGTTCTCCACCGGCATTGCGCCGCTGCTTACCGATCTGATGATTCGCTATCCGCATCCAGAGGTGGTGGGCTTCAACGCCGCCGGCATCGGCCTGTCCCTGCTGGTGGGCACCATCATCGGTTTCTTCCTGCCTGCCGGCCTGGCCAATTCCCCCAAGGTGCACAAGGGCTTTGACCTGTATTCCGCAGCCCTGCCCATCGGCATGACTGCCTTCTTCCTGAACGCCACCCTGTTCAAAACCCTGGGTGTTGCCCTGCCTGCCGGTGCTGACGCCGCACAGCTGCAGGTGGCCTCCCCTGGGATTGTAAATACCTTCTGTGGGATTCTGTTCGGCCTGTGTGTGGTCTTCGCCTTTGTATTGGGCTGCAAGCCCAGGGATTACTGGCAGCTGCTGACAGACCCCAAGCTGGTCACCAATTTCTCTTCCACCTACGGCAATGCCACCTTCCTGATGAACGTGGGCGTCTTTGGTCTGTTCATTCTGGCTTACTACAATGCCATCGGAGCAACCTTCAACGGCGTTACCTTCGGCATCATCTTCTGTATGCTGTCCACCTGCAATTCCGGCTCCCATCCCGGCAATGTATGGCCCATTATGCTGGGCTATGTGACGGCCTCTGCTGTTTTCGGCTGGCTGTCTGCGCTGGCTGGCGGTTCCTTCGCTATGACCATCAACGCCCAGGCCATTTGTGTGGGCCTGTGCTACGCCAACGGTCTGAGCCCCATCGCTGATAAGTACGGCTGGCAGTATGGCTTCCTGGCTTCCGTCATGCACTACCTGCTGGTGACCTCCGTGCCCAATCTGCACGGCGGCTTCTGCCTGTACAACGGCGGCTTCACCGCGGCATTGATCTGCATCATTCTGATTCCCGAGCTGGAGCGCTTCACCAAAACCAAGGACGAGCGCAAGGCACTCCATACAAAATAATCCAAAAATACAGGCGCGTTACCGAAATTGCAGCGGTAACGCGCCTGTTTTTCTTCCGGGATCAATAAATCGCAACATCACCCACGTGGTAAATATTTCCGCCGTTTTTGCGGATAAAGCCCAGCATGGTAATGTTCTCCTGCCGGGCCAGAGCCACCGCCTCAGCGGTGACTGCCGCCCGGGAAACCACAATTCTGAAACCGGCTTTGATCACCTTTTCCAGGTAATCCCGGGAGATCCGTCCACTGCTGAATACGATGGACTTTGAAATCGGAATGCCATTTTTCAAGGCAAAGCCGATGACCTTGTCCAGGGCATTGTGCCGTCCGATATCCTCCCGGCAGCATTGCACCACGCCATCTGTGACCAGCGCACAGCTGTGTGCGCAGCCGGTGGACTGGAACAGATCGCCGGGGGTTTCGAACAATTCCTGGGTCAGCCGCAGGATCATTTCAATCTCCACAGCGGACAGCGGCTCTTTCTTCTGAATGGGGTATTCCTTCTGCATCAGATCATCCAGCAGATACCGCCGTCCCAGAGTAAACTCTTCGATGTAGGAGGGACTGCAAACGGCATCCACATGGCCGCCGTTGTGCAGATGGATGGTGAAATGGTGCTCCAGCGCCACTTCGTCCTTGGCATCCACAATCTCTCCGTTCCGGATTCTCCGCAGGACGATGGTTTCCTTTTCTTTCGTGGTATCCACATTCTCCCCAAGAAGCTTCCTGTAAAGCTCCGGCGTGTTGATGTTGATGATCTGCTCCTGGGCCATTTCCATCCGGAAGCTTTCAAAGCCCCAGGTATCAATGGCACGGAATACAGGTGCCGAATGGTCCCGGATCATGGCTCCGATGGCATCCGCCATTGCGGCAGGATATACCGCGATCAGCGGTTCCTGGCGGACACCATGCTCCCAAATCAAAACATGGTCATTCCGGAGCCGCTCATGGTGCTCCAGCAAGCCCTCCAGAATCTCCAGCGGCAGCTTCGGCGCGTCTACCGGCAATACCAGACAATACGGGGTCTGTATGGCCTTCAGGGAAGCGTGAAGCCCGGACAGGGGGCCCCGGTCCGGATAGATATCCCAAACGGTCCGGACATCCTCCCTCTGAGAGGCATAGCCGGAAACATAGCACTGTTCGATGCCCAGCCCATGGGCTTTCTCCAGCATATGCTCCAGAAATGTTTTTCCTTCAAACTGCAAATCCGCTTTGCTCGTACCCATCCGGGCGCTTTTGCCGCCGGCAAGCAGAAGCAGAGAATATCGGTCGCGTCGTTCCATACAGGATACCTCTGTCAGAATTCGTTTTTCTCAGCTTCCCGAATCGATGACACAAGAAGCTCCACAAAGTCCCATACCGGCGGCTCCAGCCATTTGTCGTAGAGAATACACATATAGAGCGCCTGGTGCCAGTTTTTCAGGGGAACAAACCGGACGCCGGGCTGGGGCTGCACGCATTTATCCGGGATGAAGCTGATGCCCAAACCGGCGGCTACCAGATCCATGGCGGCCTGGGCCGTGTTGACTGTGCAGATGACGCTTTCGTCCGAATGGGTACCGGCGGCCCATTCCTTGAAGCTCTTTGCCACATTGTAGTTGAACACAATCTGAGGCTCCCGAACAACCATGGCAGGCTCAATGCAATCACAATCCGCCAGCGGATGGGCTTCCGGGAGTGCCACAAAGAAATTTCCTTCCTTCAGCTTGCGGAAATGAAGGCTTCTGTCCCGATCGGTGGAGTCCACAATGGCCATATCCAGCTGCTCCTGCCGAACCATGTCCATCAGGTTTTCCGCGGAGCTTTCTGTGAGATGGAACCGAATCCGATTGTTCCCCCTGCAATAATCCGCGATCTTTTGGGCAACAAGTCCGCTCAGGGTACCGGAAACAAAGCCCATATGGATCACAACAGGGGCGCTGACCCTGCTGTCCCGGAGCATCAGCGACGCGGTATGCAGCTCCCGAAGGGCGGCATCCACCTTCTCCTGGTAGAATTTGCCTTCATCGGTCAGACGGATATTCCGGCCGGACTTCTCAAAAAGCTTTACGCCGCCCAGCTCATTTTCCAGATTGTGGATGGCGCTGCTCAGGGAGGGCTGAGAAATACCCAGCCGGGCAGCGGCAACGGTATAATGCTCAACCTGAGCCAGCACGGAAAAATAGCGCAATACGTTGTAGTTCATACAAAAACCTCTGGAACTGATAGATCCATCCTAAAATAATCACACAGCGACGTCCATATAGGAGCAGGAACATGGCGGGAGAACACAGGACAACCAGAAACCGGACCGCAGAGTGAATCCTTTGCGGCCCGGCTTGTTGTTCATCATTACTGTTTGGAGATGGCACCAAACTTACAGGTAGCAATACAGGCACCGCACTTGACACACTTCATGGGATCAATGCTCAGCGCAGGCTTCTTCTTGCCGGGAGCAATATAGTCAGTCTTGGAAATGGCGTCCGCAGGGCATGCCTTGGCGCACATACCACAGCCGATGCACTTGTCCCTGGTGATGACATAGCTCATCAGGTTCTTGCAGACCTTGGCAGGGCACTTCTTGTCCACCACATGGGCGATATACTCATCACGGAAATGCTTCATGGTGGAAACAACGGGGTTGGACGCAGTCTGACCCAGGGCGCACAGGGAACCGGTCTTGATCAGTTCGCTGATTTCCTCCAGCTTATCCAGATCAGCCATCGTGCCCTTGCCTTCCGTGATCTTGGTCAGGATTTCCAGCATACGGCGGGTGCCGACACGGCAGGGGGTGCACTTGCCGCAGCTCTCGTCGCAGATGAACTCCATGTAGAACTTGGCCACGTCCACCATGCAGTTATCCTCGTCCATGACGATGGCGCCGCCGGAACCCATCATGGAGCCCTTGGCAACCAGATTGTCAAAGTCGATGGGCTCGTCCAGGGCCTCCTTGGTCAGACAGCCGCCGGAGGGGCCGCCGGTCTGAATGGCCTTGAACTGCTTGCCGTCGGGGATGCCGCCGCCGATGTCGTAAATCAGCTCCCGGAGGGTCGTACCCATGGGGATCTCCACCAGACCAACGTTGTTGACCTTGCCGCCCAGGGCGAATACCTTGGTGCCCTTGGACTTCTCGGTGCCGCAGGAAGCAAACTCAGCGGCGCCTTCCCGGAGGATGTAGGGGACACAGGCCAGGGTTTCCACGTTGTTGACGATGGTGGGCTCGTTCCACAGACCCTTCACCGCAGGGAAGGGGGGACGGGGACGGGGCATACCGCGCTTACCCTCAATGGAGTTCAGCAGAGCGGTTTCCTCACCGCAGACGAAGGCGCCTGCGCCCAGACGGATATGGGCCTGGAAATTGAAGCCGGTACCCATGATGTTTTCACCCAGGATGCCCTGCTCGTTCATCTGCTTAATGGCATTGCGCAGACGCTTGACCGCGATGGGATACTCGGCGCGGACATAGAAATAGCCCTCGCTTGCGCCGATGGCGTAGCCGGCGATCATCATGCCCTCGATGACGGCATAGGGGTTGCCCTCCAGAATGGAGCGGTCCATAAAGGCACCGGGGTCGCCCTCGTCACCGTTGCATACCACATACTTCTGGTCGGAAACGGAGTTCTTTGCAAACTGCCACTTGCGGCCGGAGGGGAAGCCGCCGCCGCCGCGGCCACGGAGGCCGGAGGCCAGCACTTCGTCAATGACCTCCTGGGGGCTCATCTTCAGTGCCTTCTGCAGGCCCTGGAATGCGCCGTAGCCCATGGCTTCGTTGATATCCTCGGGGTTGATGACACCGCCGCCGTGGAGGGCGACACGCTTCTGCTTCTTGTAGAAGTTGATATCATCCTGCTTGACAACCTTCTCACCGGTATTGGGCTCGATGTAGAGCAGACGCTCCACGATTTCGCCGCCGATGATGTCGGTGTTGAAGATTTCCTCCACGTCCTCCAGCTTGACCAGACGGTACAGGGTATCCTCGGGGAAGATCTTCACAAAGGGACCCTGAGAGCAGAAGCCAAAGCAGCCGACGATGTTTACAGTGACCTTGTCGCCCAGATTATGGTCGGCCACCAGCTTTTCGAAGGCTTCCTTAATCTCCAGAGAGTTGGAGGACAGACAGCCGGTACCGCCGCACAGCAGAATGGCACGCTTGCCGTTGCTGCCGTCCAGCTTGGCGGTCATCGCTTCGGTACAGGCACATACCTTTGCATCCAGTTCCGCAAAATTCTTCATTTACTTGCCCTCCTTGGCCAGGTATTCATTCACAACACCGGCAACCGCGTCCACGGTCATCTTGGGATAAACCTTGCCGTTGATGGTAACAGCAGGCGCGATGCCGCAGGCGCCGATGCAGCGCAGGGCATCAATGGTGAACAGACCGTCCGCGGTGGTCTGGCCGGCCTTGATTCCCAGAATCTCGGAGAACTTGTCAATGATCTGCTGCGCGCCCTTGACATAGCAGGCAGTACCCAGGCAGCAGCCAATGATGTACTTGCCCTTGGGTTCCAGAGAGAAGAAGGAATAGAAGGTGACGACACCGTAGATGTCCGCCACGGAAATACCGGTTTTTTCGGAAACAATTTTCTGTACATCCAGGGGAATGTAGCCGTATTCGTTCTGGATGTCGCTGAGGATCATCATCAGAGGTGTCTTCTCATTTGCATATCTGTCGCAGATCTCGCAAATCTTTTTGACACCAGCCTCGCTGATATGAGCCATGGTTTACCTCCTGTAAATGGTATTGATCTAAGGAAACTCTGCTTCAACCGGCAAGAGCAGATGGCGAGCGATTTTGGCCCGGATTGAAGTTTGGAAAACGGAGGAATCCTTTGTGTATTTCCCGGTTTTCAAAGGGATCAGTTGGGGCAAAAGCTCCGTCAGCTGCCGCAGACGATTGATTCAGAGGTTCCCTGATATCACAAAAAAGCCCCGGACACCCAGGTGATCAGGCACGTCCGGTTCAAACTGGTATCGATACTTCATATTATTTCCAGCTTGTTTCATGCAATAAAGATAATACCATCCCAAAACGTCGAAACCAATAAAGTTACGAGAATTTATTCATAGCTTAAATCTATAAGTGTATCCATAGAATGAGCCTATGGATAAAGTATTGTAATCTTATTGGTTTTTGAAGCAGCCCGGCGTATAATGCATTGATGGAGTGAACTTTCACGATCAAAATGTCTTTTCACGAGATACGTTCCGTTTTCTGAAAAGCGTAAGAATGATATATATTAGGAGGAACATATGCTGAATGTAACCATTGACGGTATCAAGGTGCAGGTAAAGGAAGGCAGCACCATTTTGCAGGCTGCCCAGAGTGTCGGCATCGAGATCCCCACTTTGTGCTATCTGAAGGATCTGACCCCCGAGGCTTCCTGCCGGATCTGCCTGGTGGAAATCGCCGGCAACCCCAAGCTGTTTGCCGCCTGCTCCACCCCTGTGGCTGAGGGCAATGTGATTTTTACCAAGTCCGAGCGGGTCAAGGCCGCCAGAAAGTCCGTGCTGGATCTGATGCTGTCCAACCACAACGCCGACTGCTTCAGCTGCGCCAAAAACGGCGAGTGCCAGCTGCAGAATCTGTGCTATGAATACGGTGTTGAGAAAACCACCTTCGAAGGTGTCAGAAATGAATACCCCATCGACGATTCCAACGAGTTCTTTACCTATAATCCCCAGCAGTGCATTCTCTGCCAGCGCTGTGTTCAGGTCTGTCAGAAGCTCCACGGCGAATCTGCCATCAGCGTGGTAAACCGCGGCTTCAGTGCCAAGATCTCCACCCCCTTCGACCAGCTGCTGCGCAACACCAACTGTGTGTCCTGCGGCAACTGCGTTTCTGTCTGCCCTGTAGGCGCCCTGCTGCCCAAGTCCAAGGTTCGGTTCCGTGCTTTTGAGACCAAAAAGGTTCCCACCACCTGCACCTACTGCGGCGTCGGCTGCCAGCTGGAGCTGCAGGTCAAGGACGACACCGTTGTCGGCGCCCAGCCTCTGTACGGTGCGGCCAACAAGGGTCTGCTGTGTGTCAAGGGTAAGTTTGGCTACAACTTTATCAACCACAAGGACCGTCTGACCAAGCCCCTGATCCGGAAGGACGGCGTTCTGACGGAGGCTTCCTGGGACGAGGCCATCGGCTATGTGGCAGACAAGATCAAGACCATCAAGGCAGAGTCCGGCGGCGACGCACTGGCCGGTCTGTCCAGCGCCCGCTGCTCCAACGAGGACAACTACGTGTTCCAGAAGATGGTCCGCGCGGTGTTCGGCACCAACAACGTGGACCACTGCGCCCGTCTGTGCCACGCTTCCACCGTTGCCGGTCTGGCCACCACCCTGGGCAGCGGCGCTATGACCAACTCCATTGCTGAAGCTGCTGACCAGGACGTGGTCTTCGTTACCGGCTCCAACACCACCGAAACCCACCCCGTTATCGGTTCTCTGATTCGCCAGGCAAAGCACAAGGGCGCCAAGATCATTGTGGCAGAGCCCCGGCGGATTCCTCTGTGCCGTGAGGCGGATGTGTTCCTGCAGATCAAGCCCGGCACCAATGTTGCCCTGTTCAACGGCATGATGAACGTCATCATCTCCGAGGGCCTGCAGGATCAGAAGTACATTGACGAGCGTACCGAGGGCTATGCCGAACTGGTCCGGGTGGTCAAGGATTATACCCCCGAGGTGGTTGCTGAAATCTGCGGCATTGATGCCGAAGAGCTGAAGAAGGCCGCCCGTCTGTATGCCAAGGCTGACAAGGCCGGTATCTACTACGCCATGGGCGTTACCCAGCACTCCACCGGTACTGAGGGTGTTATGGGCACCTCCAACCTGGCTCTGCTCTGCGGCAAGATCGGCAGGTACGGCTGCGGCGTCAACCCCCTGCGTGGTCAGAACAATGTCCAGGGTGCCTGCGATATGGGCTGCCTGCCCGGTGATATGCCCGGTTATCAGAAGATTTTCAACGATGCTGTCCGGGAGAAGTTTGAAAAGGCCTGGGGTGTCAGCCTCTCCGGAAAGCCCGGCCTGACCGTTACCGAGATCATGAACGCCGTGGAGGAAGGGAAGATCCGCGGTCTGTATATCATGGGCGAGAACCCCATGATGTCCGATCCCGACATCAACCACGTAAAGCACGCGCTGGAAAGCTGCGAGCTGCTGGTTGTCCAGGATATCTTCCTCACCGAAACCGCTGCTCTGGCTGATGTGGTTCTGCCCGGCTGCACCTTCGCTGAGAAGGACGGCACCTTTACCAATACCGAGCGCCGTGTCCAGCGCATCCGCAAGGCCATTCCCTGTGTGGGCGAAAGCAAGACCGACTTTGAGATTCTGTCCGATGTGATGGCCGCTCTGGGCTACGAAAACAGCTTCCGCACCGCGGAGGAGGTCTTTGCTGAGATCGCTTCCGTTACGCCTTCCTACGGCGGTATGAGCTATGAGCGTCTGGAAAAGGGCGGCCTCCAGTGGCCCTGCCCCACTGCCGATCACCCCGGCACTCCCATCCTCCATGTGGGCAAGTTCAGCCGCGGCGAGCGGGCCCTGTTCAAGCCTGCGCCCTACCGTCCCTCCGCGGAAACCCCCGACGCGGAATACCCTATGATCTTCACCACCGGCCGTATTCTGTATCACTATCACACCAGCACCATGACCGGTCGTGTGGAGGGTCTGATGAACATTTCCGGCCACTCCTATGTGGAGGTCAACCCTGCTGACGCTGCTAAGCTGGGCATTCTGTCCGGCGACTCCGTAAAGGTCTCCTCCCGCCGGGGCGGTCTGGTGGTAGAGGCACGGGTGACTGACATTGTGCCCGAGGGCGTTCTGTTCATGCCCTTCCACTTTGCCGACGGCCCTGCCAATGTGCTGACCAACACGGTTACAGACCCCATCGCAAAGATTCCCGAGCTGAAGGTCTGCGCCGCACGGCTCGAAAAGGCTTAATATACCGTTCCAATTCCGATTGCCCGGTATCCCCGGGCAATCGCATCTTGTCAAAAAACTTTTTGACAAGATGCCCCTATGCAAATCCAACTTCTAACAGTTGGATTTGCAGGGTTTTATTGAACGCGCAGGGGAACCCTGACGGTTCCCCCGCACACACCCCCTCCCTCCGAAATTTTGAGACAGAGGGCCCATAATACTAACTCTTAATAAAACAGCCTGACGCTCACCGGCCTAAATTGCACCAGAATGCGTTCTCCTCCTAGGTGGGCGACAGCCCACCGTCGTCGTCGGCCTTTTCTGGCACAATTTATCCTCGCTGAGCATCTAGGC
>JAFVMW010000008.1 GCA_017506735.1 Oscillospiraceae bacterium
GGGTCAGGTCGTAGTTCTCGTCCTGACCGGCGGACAGACTGGTATACAGGCTGTCGTTTTCTGTGTGGCTGTGACCTGCGTGGATGTCCTGCGCCACAGGAGCAGCGCAGCCAAACAGGCCCAGCAGCAGTGCCGCCGTCAAAAGGACAGCAAGCAGCCGTTGGAATGATTTCATAGCAATACCTCCAAGCAATTTTCCATAAAATGCTATAATTACTATAGCATAGTGCACCTGGGAAGTCAATTCCTGGGCTTTTTCCATCCATCAAGGCTCAAAAAAGGCCGAACCCATTCCCGATTGGAAATAAGGTTCGGTCTTTTCATTTTCGATATGAGAACGAATCATCAACACCTGATCCGCTTTCCCAACGCTTCCATCGCCATCATGTAACCTTCGCTCGCTGTCAATGTTATCAACGAAGGGCCGCTTTGATCCAGAGGGTATGCCGGAGTTCCTTTTGAAGCTGCTGAAATAACCGGATTGCACCCGGTCATGTGCAGAAAGCGGCAGCGTCCCGGGGATGGGGCGCTGCCGCCTTTGTTATGGGGGGCTATTGCATGGCTGCGCGATCTTTTGCATACAATTCCCACAGTTCATTCAATGAGTAATTCGTATGCTCCTTCCAGAGATCTTCCGTATAGGTATTATCGCGCAGTGCGGCATTCAAAATGTGAACCATCTCTTCCTCGTGGCGCTCCACAACGTATTTCAGGAAAGCAGCACTCACACGGTATCCATTCTGATAGGACTGGTTTTGGGAATATGCAGGCAGTTTCCAGCCGGACGCTTCGTTGTAAAGGCCAAACAGATACCTTCCATAGTCGGCAATTCCTTCCGTCAGCCAGCCAACAGCGTTGTTCGGATAGGCCTGCGCGCAGTGAACCAGCTCATGGGTGATGCAGTCCAGATCATTCGGATGCTGATTGAGGTAGTCTGCACTGACCGTAATATTTCTTCCTACTGTGCTTGCGACACCGTCACGGGTTTCGATGGTGCAGGTGATTTTCTCATACTGTCCATCGGCAAAGTATTCGAATATCAGAGGATACGTTTTGTACAGCAGATCCTGGATTTTCCGGGCCATTTCATCAGAGATCAGCCCGTTCGTTTCAAAGGTAATGTAGCGATCCAGGGATTCCTCCTGATATACCCGTTTGATCACCCGGACGACCTCTAGATCCGTTGGCAGATATACAAAGAAGCGACCGGCGGAAGTGTGTCCGTGAACACCCTTCTCTGCCAGCAGCACCGGAAGTGTAGTGACTGCGATGGTTTCTTCCTTTGTTTCGGTAAGTACTGCCTCTGAATCCATCACAATTGCTCCGTCTTCATCGACGGAATAGTAGCACTTCATTATATTGTAGCGGTAAAAAATCAGGATTTCTTCAAAGTTATGCCGCTCCCAGTCCGCACCGTCCTTTACGGCGATGTAGTACTGATGATTCGGAACCATTCGGCCGGAATGATCGGCGGCCTGTTCCTTCAGAAGGATTTCAAAGTAGTCGCTCCAATTCAGCATATTCATTTCAACTACATCCTCCTGCGCAAAGTAAGACCTTGCCCGGTACAAAAACGTCACGATCTGTCCTCTTGTGCAGTTTTGGTTCGGTGAGAAGCTGGATTCACCGGTGCCTGCGGTGATTCCATTTTCATAGGCCCAAAGAACCGCGTTATAGTAGTAGGCACCTTTGGTCACATCTTCGAATGGATTGTCCCCAGCGTGAGACGGAGTCAGCGCAGTTCTGTGCAGGAACGTGGCAACCTGTCCCCTGGTACAAATATCATCGGGGGCAAAATTGGTTTCGCTGACACCTGCGGTAATCCCGTTTTCACAAGCCCAAAGAACCGCCTTGTAGTAATAGACATCCGGATCTGCCACGTCTTCAAATGGACTGATGGCGGTTACAGGTTCCGGGGAACCCTTGGCGCGCCACAGGAAGGTAACCACCTGGGCTCTGGTGCAGGCAGCATTGGGAGAGAACTGACCGTTGCCGGTGCCTGCGGTGATTCCCTTCTCCACCGCCCACAGGACGGGAGCCAGGAAATAGTCCCCGTCCTTCACATCGGTGAAGGGATTTTCCGCCGGTTCCATGTAATTCGGGTCGGTCTCGCCGCAGCGGATACAGATGCCGTTCTCGAAATCATGGCCCAGGGCGCCGCGGTGGTTGTCAGTGAAGGTATCACCGCAGACAGAACAGACATAGGTCGTGTATCCATCCTCCGTACAGGTGGGCTCGGTCACAGTCTGCTCGTAGTCATGACCGGCGGCATTGACTGTACGGGTTTCCGCATAGTCACAGCGGGAGCAGGTTCTCTGCTCCTCACCTGCCTTTTCACAGGTAGGGGCTTTGGAGATCGTCCAGGCACTCATGTCATGGCCCAGAGCGGCAGTTTCGTCGGAAATATAGCTGTCGCCGCAGCGCTCACAGGTGTAGGCAGTATATCCGCCCTCCGTACAGGTGGGAGGATGCACTTCCTCCAAATAGCTGTGCTCTGTGCAGGTAGCCACCACCGTCACTGTACAAGAAGCGCTGTAGGAACCGTCTACCGTGGTTGCTGTGACGACCACCGTACCTTCGGCCAGGCCGCAGAGCTTGATTCTGTCTTCGTCCAGGAACTCTGTGAGCTTCAGAATGGTATCATCCGTAACCTCCCAGTGTGTACGGATGTCCTCGGCATCGGCGGGGCTGATCTCAGGAATCAGGATCAATTCCTGACCGATCACAATTTCCAGCGTTTCCGGAAGGGTAATGCCGGAAACCAGCGTAATCTCAAAGGGCGTTCCCGGAAATACGGTTCCGTCATAAATCAGACCGTGATCCGGCCAGTGATCCTTATTCCGGTCAATCCCCAGCGATGCAACCTCCTCCTGGGTCAGGATCAGCGCTTCCGGAAGCTCCTCCGGTGATTCGTAATATGTGGAACCGGGCCAATCCGGCGTCCATGCATTCAGTGTGCTGTTGTATTCAAACAGCACATCCGTTGTGCGGCTCTGACCATACCGGTCTGCATAGGTTACATCATGGAGCAGAATATCCGCCTGGGGGTGCTCCTCAAAAGAGGCGTGCAGGTTGATGATCTCCCGTTCTCCGATATATCGGCCGTCCACCCAGGCATCACTCAGAACACGAGTTTCGCCATCGGAAGCTGCCATATATGCAAAGCTGATTCCACCGCCCAGGAAGCCTTCCATTCCTACCCGGAACCAGCTGCTTCCCTGTTCTTCCATGTATTTGTGAAAGACCTCACCATCAACAAAGGCAAAATAGTCCACTTCCTCCAGCTGGGAAGTCTGCTGCAGGTACTCCTGATTTCGCAGCGCATTCCGGAACCGAGTCAGAGAATTGTTGATACCAAGGTCATCTTCCCCCTGGAAGGCAAACAGCTTTGCGGAGTGGGCAGCGTCATAAGACGCAGAAGGCCCTTCTCCGTCGCCGCCGTAGATTCTCTGCTCCCCGTTAAGGGTAATGATAACCTCATAGTGGGCATCGCCGCCTTCCGCCGTGCAGTCAGGATTCAGCGCCTCTGCTGCAGCACCGATCATACCCGGATATCCCAGAGAATCCAAAATATAGGGATAGGCTTCAAACAGCAATGAGCCATAGAGAAGCTCCTCTGCCTCTATCACACGCGTGTAAAGAAACAGCTCCGGCCAGTAGGCAGAACACCAGAAGGGATAGGGCATAGCCAGATTCGGATCGTTGGAGTCATAGAGTCTCCGGGGATACACAGCATATTCCTCCAAAAACGCCACAATCTGATCCAGGTTCTCAAACAGGCCAAGCTCCGGATCGGAGTAATGCTCCAGCAGATAGTCCAGTCCCAGCGTCAGAGGCTCGCAGGGAATTCTGACCGTTGTTTCCGCAAACACATCAGCCAGAATATTCTCGCCGCAATGCGTCTTTTGCAGCAGGACAAACTCACCGCCATCCGAATAGGCATCCGATCCCTGGAAAATATATCCTCCGGGGACACGCCAGATTGTTTCGTCCTCATACACCACATCCGGGAAGATGTTCTGAACAATGTAATATGTACCGGGGTCCGCATCCACAGAGTATCCAATCGATCCGCTCTCCCGGATCACAATCCCGGTATGATCATCCGGCCCGTACAGCGTGCTTTCCCGATCCACCAGGCGGAAGCTGGTGGGGTCCGGGTTGTCTGTCTGAACATACAGGAAATAGGCAAAAGGCGATACAACTGGGGTAACGGTATAGCTGTACTGTGTCACATCCGGAATCAGGCTGTTATCTCCGTAGCGATCCGCTCCGCAGAGGGTGCATACATTACCCTGGAACGAATGGCCAAGCGGCTGGACCGCACGCTCCTGGATGTTTTGGCAGACTGTACAGACTCTGTACGCCCAGCCTCTGCCAGTGCAGGTTGCTTCTGTTTCGATGACCCACTCGTCATAAAGATGGCCCGGGGATACCACAAGCTGATCTTTGTCTTCCCATAAACAGACATCACACCGGTGAAGCCGGTAGCCATAGTCCACGCAGGTGGGTTCCAGTTTCATCACCTGAACCTGGTGACTGAACTGCCGCCCAATGCCATCCGGATCTGTCAGCATCTGCTGCCAGTTGAGTCCGTACAGCATGGCCCGCCGGTCGCTGGCGGCATACCAGACCACCAGACCTTCTTCCGTCACAACGGGCTGGCAGTCGGACAGCCGGCAGTCCAGGGCAACCATGGGCCCCATAGCATTGCCGGCATGATCCAGCAGAATCCCTTGGGTATGCAGAAACTGCCCGTCCTCCGAAGCAAATTCCTCCCAGAGCATCAGATACAGGGCTTCTGTCACCGCAACAAGCCGGGGGAGCCGTACCGTAGGATCGTCCTCCTGGGTGTAGGAGGTCAGCCAGGAGAGTCTTGCCTGGCCCGTTTCCTGATGGTAATTCAGAAAGAATACGTTGCGTTCTGCCGTTGTGTCATGCTGCTCCGCATCATAGAATCCGGTGCCATGACCTGCCACCAGAATTTCCTGGTGGGAAACATCAAAACCGCTGATGGATACACTGCCCGTGCTTCCTGCGCCATAATCCAGAGGAAGAAGTTGAATGCCGGTTGGCTCCTCCTGGGTGTCCGTGTCATGGATGAGAAGGTTAACACGGTTGACGTAAAGATCATCATGCTTCAGCTGATACAGTACACCATTGTCTGTACAAAGGAGCTCTCTGCCTGCCTCGCAGTTGGAAGTGTCAACGACCTCCATTGTCTGCAAATCCACAGTCATATCCATGAAGGAAGCGTACGAAGTGCCAGAGTCCAAAGAACCGTTCGTGCAGCCAAAGTGCAGCCGAAGTGTTCCGTCCCATTCTGTGATGGCTACGTTTCCATACGCAAAGGGTTCCCTGATCCTGGGCTCTTCCTCATAATATGAACACGCGTCCACCCTTTGCCAATCTTTTGTGTAGCGGACAATACGCAGCACCTCCATGCCGCTGCCCAGTTCCTCATTCTCCTGACCAAAGAGAATGTAGTTATACGTTTCTCCCCGGAAGAAGCCGCCGAACAAAAACAATTCCATAGGGATCTCTTCCTCGCTCAGCAGCTTGCCCTGCAAATCAAAGTGGCTGCGCAGCAGCTTTCTGCCGTCGCTGCTGACGCAAACCCGTTCCAGCGTACCATCCTCCAGCTGATACAAATCGGAATAAATCAAATCGCTCCAGTAATAGGAATCGTCATCCCGGTTTTCAGTAGCGGTTCCGCCCAGCTCCCAGATGCCGGAATCAGGAATCTCCTCTCCAGCAACAGTGACGGTGCAGGAAACCGTGCAGCTCCCGTCCTCGGAGGATCTTGTCAGAAGGAAGGTGCCCGGAAGCAAGCCGATGGCCGTATTCTCTGTATATTCCAGGCCGCCCTCCGGCTCGCAGCTCCACTGGCTCAGCAGATAATCCATATAGGGGTCTGCATTGGTGAGAAGCTCTACGCTTTCTCCGACACGGACGGTGTATTCCTGCTGCGCAAAGGCCAGCTCCTCCGGACCGATTGCTCCGTCCATGTCCAGCCAGCGTGCGTCATCAGGCACTGTCCAGCTGTTTATTGCGTCCTCCCAGCCCGGGCAGGAACTGTGATAGAGGATCACAATTCCCTTTGCGGCATAGAGCAGCAGTGTTGAATTGTCCGGGGGTGCGCCTTCAAAGCAGATCTGCCGGAGATTCGGTATCTGGGTAATACTTCCCCCCAGATTTGTGACCGTAGAGGATACATGAAGCCGCTGCAGGCCTTTGCAGTAGTCCAGCCAACGGTACCCGGTGCTGGTCAGTCCCTCCGGCAGGGTCAGTTCCTCCACCCAGGCCAGGGACCAGAAAACAGACTCTCCCAGATAGGTGATTCCCTGCGAAATCTGGATGGATGTGATCTGCTTGTAGGAATCCTTCCAGGGCGCAGAAGCCTTTGGGGTTGAAGAAGAATATGTGGTGATTTCTGTTTCATAGCCGATGAAATCCCAGGTTGCACCAGTTCCCCAAAGAATCAGACATCCGTCCTCCGTCAGGCACCAATATACTGTATCGCCGCACAGTCCCTGGGCAACGGCAGTGATATCACACCCATCGCAGCCATTACCGCCGTGAATCGGGGGAATCTCCACAATGTAGCTGTCCCCACAGATGACGCACCGATACTCCAGCACACCACCCTCAGTGCAGGTGCTTGCTTCCAGCACACTGGTCTGGTAGTTATGGGTCATTTCCAGAGTCACAGAAAAAGAGCCTGTGACACTGGGACTGTAGTACCGGGCTTCCCAGTAATAGGTTTCTCCGGCCTGAAGCTCTGCTCGCACCTCAAAATCCCGGCCGCTGCCATCGTCGTTGGAAGCCAGCTGATTCCCCTCACTGTCCAATAATTTACCATGGGTATCGCCGTCGGACGCTGCCCGGAAGATGTAAGTCGTGGTGTGCTCCGGCACAAAGCGGAACCGGGCGATTTGCCCCGGCTCGGTGATATTCACCGTAAGGGTCTGGCCCTCTGCAATCGGTTCGCTTCGGAGTGCTTCCAGCGTCACGGAAAAAGAGCCTGTAGTGTCGGAACTGTAATACCGGGCTTCCCAAAAATAGGTTTCCCCCGCCTGAAGCTCCGCCCGTACTTCAAAATCCCGGCCGTTGCCGTCGTCATTGGATACCAGCTGATTCCCTTCACTGTCCAAAAGTTTACCATAGGTGTCGCCGTCGGATGCTGCCTTGAATACGTAAAGGGCAGTCTCCTCCGGCACAAACCGGAACCGCACGGCTTCCCCCGGTTCGTCGATGTTTACCGTAAGAGTCTGACCAACCAGAATCTGCTCCGCTTCTTCCGCAAACACAGACACCGCCAGCATTGAAAGCGTAAGGATCAACGACAGCAGTGCCAAGAATGAACGAAATTTGGATTTCATCAAATTCCCCTCTTTCTGTACATATTTATAAAAAACTATACCATATTTTATAAAAATTTGCAACAGCACCGGAATCTCGCCCAGACCGACCGGAATTGTCAGAAAAAAACGCTGGTCAACCGAAACGGAGCCTGCCGATTTCGGCAGGCTCCCAGCATTGATTGGGGTTACTTGTCCTTCAGTGCCCGGTACAGGAAGGTCACGACCTGGGCTCTGGTGCAGGGGTTGGAGGGTGCGAAGGTGGTGGCGCTGGTACCGGAGGTGATGCCGTTCTCCACCGCCCACAGAACGGGATGGTAGTAATAGACACCTTCGGCTACATCGGTAAAGGGATTTTCCGTCTTCTCGGGAGCAGGCTGTCCCATGGTTCGCCACAGGAAGGTTACAACCTGATCACGGGTGCAGGGATTGTTGGGGGAGAATTTGCCGTTTCCGGTGCCGGAGGTAATGCCATTTTCTACAGCCCACAGCACAGCCTTGTAGAAGTAATCGCCGGATGCTACATCAGAGAAGGGATTCTCGTCGGACGCAGGCTCCGGCTGTCCCTTGGCGCGCCACAGGAAGGTGACAACCTGGGCACGGGTACAGGTAGCATTGGGAGCGAAGGTGGTGGCAGAGGTACCGGAGGTGATGCCCTTTTCCACCGCCCAGAGGACGGGCTCAGCATACCACTGGCCCACGGGAACATCGGTGAAGGGGTTCCCGGTCACAAACTCCGGATCTGCCTCGCCGCAGCGGATACAGACACCATTCTCGAAAGCATGGCCCAGCGCAGGAACCTCGTCGGAGGTGTAGCTGGCACCGCAGTCGCAGGTATAGGTGGTGAAGCCGCCTTCCGTGCAGGTGGGCGCTGTGACCACTGCGGTATAGCTGTGGCCCAGAGCGGCTTCCACGCCGTCGGGGTCCGTCAGAAGCTGATTCCAGCTCAGCTGGTACAGCCGGGGCAGAAGCCCCTGCTCCTCAGATTCTTCCACCACAAACCAGGTCACCAGCCCCTCCTCCGTCACAATGGGCTGGCAGTCAGACAGGCGAGCCGCCAGAGATACCACCCGGCTCAAGGCGCTGCCTGCTCCGTCGATCAGCAGAGCCCGGGTGCAGACGAAGCTGCTGTCCCAGGTAGGGGTATATTCCAGTTCTTCCCACATCACCAGAAAAAGGTCCTCGGCAAGCTTCACCAGCTGGGGCGTGGTGGCACCGTATTTTCCGTCACCCGGATGCTCTGTCAGCCAGATCAGCCGGCTGCCGTCCATATCCTGATCCGCCACGGCAAGGAAGATATTCTCCATGTCATCCGTGTCGTAGGCTTCCGGGGTGGACTGATCCACAGAGCTTCCCACCACCAAGCAGTTAGCGGCCGACAGTTCCATTCCCCCCAGGGTCACGCCGGTGGTGTTGGCGCCAATGCTGCCCTGAATCTCCATCAGATGCAGTTCTCTGGACGGAGTCTGGGCCTCACCGACGGCCATGCGTGTGAGATATACGGCTCTGGGGAAGGCATCGCCGTGATCCACCCGGTAGATCGAATCCCCGGTGGTCCGGATCCGCTGGGAGAAGGAGTGGCTGGCATAGCCGTAGAAAATCTGCTTGACGGCATCCGCTTCAAAATCGATCTCGAGGGTCATGTTGGACTGGTGCCGCCCTCCGCCGGCCCAGTACATCCGGTGGCTGGTGTGCAGGTACAGCTTTCCCCCGGCCTCTGCAAAATCGGCGGTGCCGGAGGCAAAAGGGGTGGAGGTATTGACTCCCTGGACAACGCACTGATCCACCAGCTGCCAGTCTTTGGTGTAGCGAACAATGACCATAACCGCTTTACTGTCGATCTCCTCCAGATTTTCCTGACCGTACAGCAGATAATAGTATTCCTCGCCAGCATAGAAGCCGCCGAAAATGGGCATTTCCGGCTGAAGGACTCTCTGGTAAACCGGGGTCAGCTCCGGGCCATAGCGCTGAATGACCACACCGGTGTCCTGGATGTACTGGATCACCTCCAGCGTTCCGTCCTCCCGTTCCACCAGGAAGGAATTGTCACAGGCATCCCATTTGTAGTAGCTATGGTCTCCGGCGTTGCCGCAGAAGGTACCCTCCAGACTGCGCTGCCTGGAGTCCGGGAACCCGGCTTCCGTGACAGTGACCTGGCAGGAGGTGGAAAAAACGCCGTCAGCGGAGGAAACGGTGACTGTCGCGGTGCCAGGCCGCAGACCGGTGACCGTTCCGTTGGTAACCAACAGTATCTCCGGGGAATCCGTATGCCACTGGGTCAGCAGGTAGTCCGTATAGGGATCTGCGTTGGTGGAAAGCCGGATGCTCCGGCCGGGGCTGAGCGTGTACGCGCTCTGTTCAAAGACAAGCTCCGACGGAGCAATGGCGCCGTCCAGATCCAGCCATCGGGTACCGACTGGCACCTCCCAGTCAGCCATTGCTTCCTCCCAGCCCGGACAGGAGCTGTGGTACAGGATCACCAGCTCCGTGGTATCGCCGAACAGCAGATAGCCGTAATGAAGGCTGGGGGGCGGGCCTGCGAAGCTGAGCTGTCGGGGGAGCTCCTCCAGCAGCTCGAATCCGGCCAGATATGTCACCGTGGAAGGGATGTGGAGCCGCTGCAGGCTGTTGCATTGATCCAGCCAGTAGCAGCCCATTTCGGTCAGACCCTCCGGCAGGATCAGTTCCTCCACCTGTCCAAGCGCCCAGAAAATACATTCGCCCAGATAGGTGATCCCCGGCTCAATGCGGATGGAGGTGATCTGTTGGCAATACTCCTTCCAGGGGACGGGATCATATTCCGACGGATAAACATACGTAATATGTTCTGTTTCAAAACCGGCAAAATCCCAGGTTTCGCCGCTTCCTTTGAGGGTCAGACACCCTCCGTCCGTCAGATACCAGTATACCGCGTCACCGCACAGGCCCTGGGAAACGGCGATGGCATCACACCCGTCGCAGCCATCCTCGCCGTGGATCGGAGGAATCTGCAAAATGTAGCTGTCGCCGCAGATCACACACCGGTACTCCATGGTGCCGGATTCGGTGCAGGTGGCTGGTGTATGGACACTGTACCGGTAGTTATGGGTAATCTCCAGCGATACGGAAAAGGTTCCCGTATGGTGGATGGAGTGGTACTGGGCTACCCAGAAATAGGTTTCACCGGCCTGAAGCTCCGCCCGGATCTCAAAATCCTGCCCATTGTTATTATCGGCCCATGCCAGCCGATTGCATCGGCCATCCATGAGGGTGCCATAGGTGTCGCCGTCGGACTCTGACCGGAAAATATAGACCGTGGTATGCTCCGGCACAAACCGGAACCAGGCCATCTGTCCCGGCTGGTCGATGTCCACGGTAAGGGTCTGGCCTGCTTCAACAATGATGCTCTGCAAGGGCTCCAGCGTCACAGAAAAGGAGCCCGTGGCGTTGTCGTCGTGATACTGGGCTTCCAGGATATAGCTTTTGCCGGCCTGGAACTCTGTCTGGAGCTGGAAGCCCATGCCGTTGTCGTCATAATTGAGCACCAGCTTATTTCCCTGATCGTCCAGAAGGGTGCCGTAGGTGTCGGCCTCAGACTCCCCCCGGAAAAGGTAGACGCCGGTTTCCTCCGGCACAAAGGAGAACCGGGCGACCTGCCCCGGCTGGGTAATGTCCACGGTAAGGGTCTGGCCCGAGCGGATGGGGGTGCTTTCCAGGCGCTCCAGGGTCACAGAAAAGGTGCCGGTGTCGCTGGCATGGAGGTACCCGGCTTCCAGGAAATAGGTTTCTCCAGCCTGGAGCTGCCGCTGAACCAAAAAATCCATACCATTTCCGTCATCGTTGGATGCCAGCTCCTTGCCCTGGCTGTCCAGAATGGAGCCGCAGGTGCTGCCGTCAGACTCCGCATAGAACACATAAATGGCAGTTTCCTCCGGAACGAAGCGGTAGCGCACAACCTGGGCCCTCTCCGTGATGCTCACGGTGCGCGTCTGCCCCTCCAGAAGCTCGCTGCACTCCTCTGCCAGCGCCGGCACCGTCAGCACGGAAAGCGCCATCAACAGCACCAGCAGAATCCAAAGCTTGCCGCATTTGGAATTCATCAAATCCCCCTCTTTCTGTCTGTGTATCAATCACAATACAACTATATCATCTACGCAAATCATTTGCAACCGCACAGGCATTTCGGCCATAGGCAAAAAAGCTCTTGGAGCCTGCCGGATCCGACAGGCTCCATGGTGGTCACTCAGGCAGACTGCCATTGTTGGGGAGCGCATATTGGGGATTGCAGAAAACGACCTTAGACAAAACGTCCACTGGTTCAAATTCCGGGAGGATATCGATCCAAAGTGCGTTATGGGGTTGTGCTTCTTCCAGAGCACGGTAGAGGAAGGTGCCGATCCGGGCTCTGGCGCAGCTGGTGTTGTGCGCGAAACGGCCGTTTCCCACAGCCAGAACATAGCCCATTGACATCGGTTCCCGGCACAGGTAAAATGTAGAAAAAAAGCCGGGAGGTGCTCACATGATCAAGCTGACTATGGATCAGGTCCGGAATATGTTCAGCAGGACCGACTTTGAGCATGGATTGAAATACTTCAAAGAAGACCGGGTGCTACAGGTGCTTCGCGGCCCGAAGAAGGAATTTCCGGAAATGAAGTTCCAGGTGAAGGGAGATGGCACCACCTACCAGGTATCCATTCTGGAAAAAGAAAAAGGCAATCTGCTGTGCCACTGCAACTGCTACCAATTCTATTTCCACAATACCTGTAAGCATCTGTCCGCAGCCATGATCTACTGCGCCCAGCATTCCAACGGCGGCACCGACACAGACTGGCTTGCCAAAAATCTGCTGAACTCCTACATGGAACGTGGCAGCCGTATGATTTCAGACCCATCCGACGCACAGCTGCTGCCCCGGCTGTGCAGAATCGATCCTCAGGATCACGAATACCCCACCCTCTCTTTTCGGGTTGGCCGGGAGAAGCTGTACGTAGTGCGGCATCTGGCCAATTTTCTGATGGATGTCCATCAGAAAAACACCGTTGCACTGGGCAAAAACGTCACGCTGGATCACAGCATCGAATGCTTTGATGACAGGTCCCGGAAGCTCATCCGCATTCTCATGAATGAGCACGCAGAATTCCGGGCCATCGGCTCCCTCCAAAGGGCCGGTTACAGCTATGCCGGCTATGGAAACAATAAAAACGAGATCATCCTCAACGGCAATGCATTCGACAGTTTCTTCGACCTGTTTTTCGACGAGAATGTGGAATCCTGCAACGGGCCGCTCCGCTTCTGCGCAGACGACCCTCCGGTAACGCTGCGGATGCGTAAGGAGAAGCACACCGTAACGCTCACGGTGGAAGTGCCGGAATACACACACTTTTTCGGCCATGTGGGAGCATTGTATGCCTGCGATGGAAAACGGCTCCTGCGCTGCTCCGAGGATTTTCGGGAGCGGGTTTACCCACTTCTGAAACTGCGGCACCGGGAAATGACGCTGTCCTACGAGGACCTGCCTGATTTCTGCGGCTGTGTGTTACCGGAAATTGAGGGTTTGGTGACAGTGGAGGCCCCGGAAGGACTGCTGGAAGACTATCTGCCCGAGGACTGTACCCCCTGCTTTTATTTTGACATGGAGGACGAGGCCCTGGTTCTGAAGCTGAAATTCCGCTACGCAGACCGGGAATATCCGGAAAAACGTCAGCAGGAGGAACACATCCGCCGGGACAGCCGGACCGAGCGTCAGGTCTCCGCCTTTGCCCTGCGGTACTTTCACCCGGAGGAGGAGGGCTATTCCTTAACGGGCGAGGATGCAGTGTATGACTTTCTGACCGAGGATCTGGCGCGTTTCCGGGAGCTGGGCGAAGTCTATGTCACCGACCGGCTGCGACGGAAACAGCTTCCTCCTGCCAGGGCCAGTGTTGGTGTATCAGTCTCCGACGGGATGCTGACGTTGGAACTGGACACCGGCGAATTTCCCGCCGGGGAGCTGGAGGGACTGTATCAGAGTCTGCTGAAAAAGAAGAAATACCACCGTTTGCAGGACGGACGGTTCCTGACCCTGGACGGCAGTTCCTATGAAAAGCTGGCAGAAATCGCCCACATGCTTCAGCTTTCCCCAACGGAACTGAGCAAGGGTGAACTGAAGGTTCCGGCCTTCCGGGCGCTTTATCTGGACAGCATTCTTTCCGGCAGCGACGCTCTGGACATTACCCGGGACCGGCAGTTTCGTAGCATGATCCGCAGTTTCAAATCCATTGAAGAAAGCGACTATGCCGTACCTGTCCATCTGGAAAAAGTACTCCGTCCCTATCAGCAGACAGGTTTCCGGTGGCTAAAGACCCTGGAAAGCTGCGGCTTCGGTGGAATCCTTGCCGACGAGATGGGCCTTGGCAAAACGGCGCAGATCATTGCATTCCTTGCTTCTCAAGCCCAGCGAAAGCATCCGAATCTGGTGGTTTGTCCTGCCTCCCTGATCCTCAACTGGGGCGAGGAGTTCGCCAAATTCGCGCCTGCGCTGAAGATCTCCCTGATCTACGGATCCGCAGCGGAACGGAAGCGCCTCATCAGTGAAAACGGCGGCATGGATGTGTGGGTCACCTCCTATGAGCTTCTGCGGCAGGACATCCGGCAATATCAGGAGCTGGAATTTGACACCTGCATTCTGGACGAGGGTCAGCACATCAAGAACCAGTCCACACTGGTTTCCAAGGCGGTAAAAGCCATTTCCTGCCGCCAGCGGTTTGTTCTGACGGGCACACCCATTGAGAACCGGCTCAGTGAGCTTTGGAATCTCTTTGATTTTCTCATGCCCGGATATCTGTTCTCCCACCGTGCCTTCGTGGAAAAGCTGGAAAAACCCATCATCAAGAGCAAAAATCCGGATGCTATGGCGCAGCTTCGCAAGCTGGTGCAGCCCTTCCTCCTGCGGCGTGAGAAGAAGGATGTGCTGAAGGAGCTGCCGCCGAAGATGGAGCACATCCGCCGGATTGCCTTGGGAGAAGCGGAACGGAAGGTCTATCTCAGTACAGTCCACGCGGCAAAAAATGCCCTGGCGGACCCGGGCAAGCTGAAAATCCTGGCCGCCCTGACTCAACTCCGGCAAGTCTGCTGCGATCCCAGTCTGTGCTTTGAACATTACGAAGGCGAAACCAGCAAACTGGATGCCTGTCTGGAGCTGTGCAGCGGTATGGCGGCAAACGGGCATCAGATTCTGCTGTTCTCCCAGTTTACCTCCATGCTGGACATTCTGAGAACCCGGCTGGAGGCCCTGGGTCTGTCCACCTTCACCCTGCAGGGCTCCACCCCCAAGGAGCAGCGGTCAAAGCTTGTGAAGGAATTCAATGCAGGCGGTGCGCAGGTGTTCCTAATCTCTCTGAAAGCCGGCGGTACCGGACTGAATCTGACCGCAGCGGATGTGGTCATCCACTACGATCCCTGGTGGAATCTGGCTGCCCAGAATCAGGCCACCGACCGGGCACACCGGATGGGCCAGCGCCAGAGCGTTCACGTCTACAAGCTCATTGCCAAGGACACCATCGAGGAACGCATCCTGGATCTTCAGGAGCGAAAAGCAGAGCTTCTGGATGTGATCTCCGGCGAGGGCGGCAGCATTCTGGAAATGTCGAAGGAAGAGCTGCTGGCACTGTTGGATTGATCCCGACATAAATCGCTGGAGCCTGCCGAAATCGGCAGGCTCCATGGTGCTTTATGTGACCAATCCTCTGTCGTAATCCAAAGCAGAAACCGTCTGATTCATACAAGCCCTTATTCAAAGGAACCTCTGAATAAATCGCCTGCGGCAGCTGACGGATCTTTTGACCCAACTTATCCGTTTGAAAACCGGGAAATACACAAAGTATTCCTCCGCTTTCCAAACTTCAATTTGGGCCAAAATCTCTCGCCATCTGCGCTTGCCGATTGAATCAGAGCTTCCCTAATTTCTAAAAAGAACCTTTCATGCCTCGCCGAGGATAAATTGCGTCAGAAAAGGCAGACTCCGACGGCGGGCTGTCGCCCACCTGGGACGAGAACGCATTATGACGGAATTTAGGCCGACGAGGGTGAAAGGATTCTATTAGAAATTAGTATAAAGCGTGATGGCAGGAAACCGGAAGGATATGATACCTCCTTCCGGTTTGTTTTGGTGTCAGCCGCAGTAATCCAGAAGCTGATCCGCTCTGCCGGGTTGGCGCAGCTTTCGCAAGGCACTGGCTTCGATCTGGCGGACACGCTCCCTGGTAATACCGTAGATTTGTCCAACCTGATCCAGGGTATACAGCTTTCCATCCATCAGGCCAAACCGATACTGCAGGATCTCAGCCTCCCGCTCCGGAAGGGTGGACAGCACATTCCAGACCGCTTCACCACGAAGGAGACTGAATACTGCTTCATCTGGATCGATTGCCCGTGTATCCTCAATAAACGCACCCAGGGTGGTGTCGTTTTCATCCCCAACGGGTGTATCCAGGCTGACGGTATCTGCCGCGGCACGCCAGGCTTCCAGCACATCCTCCACGCTGATCCCCAACCGCTCTGCCAGCTCCTCCGGTGCAGGCTCCCGGCCAAGTTCCGCACACAGCTTCCGGCTGACCACCTTCATACGATTGATCGCTTCCACCACATGGGCCGGGCGGCGGATGGTATGGGCCTGCTCGCCAATGGCACGGTTGATGGTCTGACGGATCCACCAGGTAGCATAGGTAGAGAACTTGTTGCCCAGGGTATGATCATATTTCTCCAACGCCCGGATCAGGCCGATGCTGCCCTCCTGGATCAGATCCCCGAAGGAAAGGCCTCTTCCTCTGAACTTCTTGGCAATGGAGATAACCAGGCGCAGATTCGCAGCAATAAAACGCTGTCTGGCCTCCTGATCCCCCTGGGCGATCCGCTGGGCCAGCAGCAGTTCCTCTTCCGGGGTCAGAAGCGGAACCCGGCTCACCTCATGCAGGTAGATCTGCATGGAGTTTCCCGGCTCCGGGCTTTCGTTCCAGAAGATTCTTTCCTCCGCCTCTTCTGTGGGGACTTCTTCGCAGCCTGCCCAGCCCCACCCCTCTGCCACAGGCACACAGCCAGGCTTGCTAAAACGATGAATCGGTTCCATATCCGCTCCTCCTTGTCATAATGGCGTTTGTCTGTACAGCCAATACTTCCTGTCTGTACAAAGATTGGAGCCATTATAGGCCCCATTCTGACCGTTTTCAACAACGGAGGAGGAATTATCCGAATGGAGCAAAGATTGCGCATTCAGGAGGAATTGTGCGCTGAGCGGAGGACAGAACGGTTCTTCCGGAGGGGAAAAACCATGATATACTTTCTCTGAATTCTACTGGAAGCGAGGAATGTATCGATGAAAATTCTTTACCGCCGGTACCGCTGCCGTCGGGTACTGATGGACGACGCCGCGGCAGAGTGGGAGGACTTCTGGGTCAGACAGAAGGATGATTATGAAAAATGAGCTTCATATTCCTATGCAGGAAATACTCCGGGAATATCCGGCCCTTCCGGAGAACTATGGCGAACCGGATTGGACGGACCCCAATGCCAGTGAAGTATTTCTGGAGAAGCTCTGGCAATGGCAGCAGACTCTCATGGACAGAAAGCTCTTTCTGCAGATCCGGGACTGCTTTTGTAAAGCCGCAGCGGTATTGGAGGACCGGGACGGAACCATCGTATTTCGGGCAGCAGAACTGACGAAGTCATCCGGTGCGCCGGAGCAGTCCCTGGAACTGTATGATCAGATTCTGCCCCGGGTACTGCGTTCGGGCAGACACGGAATCCCTGCCCTGGCACGAGGCTATTACTGGGCCGGTGCTGTCCGCTGTTTTCGGGCCCTTCGGTCACAGGAGCCGGAGGATGATGCCATGCGCGAAGGACTCTGTCTGTTCGAGCAGGCCGCACATCTGCTGGAGGACTGTGACAGTTCCAATGGGCCGAACAAGACTTCAATTCTTTGGGCAATGGCCACCGGCTATGCTTATCTGGGGGAAGCGGAACGGGCCCGGCAGTACTGTCAGGAAATTCTCGAAAGCCAGAAAGCCTTACCGGAGCATCATCCGGACCGGATAGAAACCTGCATCCAGTTTTCTCAGCTCTGCCGGGAATACGGAAACAGAGCGGAATGCCAGCAGTGGCTCCTGAAGGCAGCCGCTCTGCTGGAACAGGCCAAACCGTCTGAGAACATCGGCTGGATGTACGGCCTGGTGGCCTGCAACTGCCGGAAGCTGTCTGATGAGAAGCGGCTGTGGCTCTATCAAAAAGAAAAGGAGTGCAGTGTGCAGCGTTTTCTGCTGAATCCCCAGGCGCTGCGCCAGTGGCACCGTCAGATCGCCAGGGTCTATGCAAAGCTGGGAGACATGGCCCGAGCAGATTATCACAGAGCGGAAGCCGACCGGCTTGGTAATCTATCCCAATGAAAAAGGCTCAGAAGAACCAGACAATACCGGTCACCCCGCAAGTTGAAGTGACCGGTATTGCTCAATGAAACAGCTTATGCAGATCCGGAGGGGGGACGCAGTTGACGTTGGTATCGGCTTCCTTTCGGTTGGACTCTGACACAGCCTTCAGCGCCAGCATGACCCGAAGACGATCCTGCTCGCCGAGTTCGGTCAGGGAGTAGGACAGAATCTCCGCTTCATCAAAGCGGTAGCACTTGCAGGCATGGCTGTTGATGAAGGGAAGATAGCTCCGCTCGAATTCCTCCATCCAGGGGGCATTCTGGTGCTTCTTCATAAAGGTCTGGAGCTGCTGATCCGTCAGCGTAATGGTGGAGCCGCTGGTTTTCAGGAAGCCCTCCACATAGGGAATCTCCTCCTGCTCCAGCTTTCTGGCGCAAATCGCCACCCTCTGCACCGTAGGCACCAGGGTATCAGACGCAGTAGACAGGAACAGACCGCTCCGGAAGTACATTGCGCCAAAGTTAAATTTCTGATGCTGGAATGCCAGGATACCCAGCTTGTTGTTCTGGTCGTGCATGACCATGTACACCGTCTTGTCATGTCCGGAACGGTAAGGGGTTCCGGTGAATAAGCGGTTAATGGGTTCACTGTTGATCCTGCCGGGATCACTCTTGGCATACAGTGTCAGCCTGGCCTGGGGCACACCGTCCTGATTCAGGCTCATGCTCAGATACGCCCTGCTGTACAGGCGGTTATAGCCGATGCGGAACAGGTATACCTCGTAGTCATTCATATAGTCCTTGTCCAGGAAGGGGGCCTGACCGTCGATCAGAGGCTGTTCGGCGCAAGGACTTGTCTTTAGGGATTCCCGGACGGTCTGCAGCTCGTAAAGCTCAGGGAGTGTGGCCATCTTATACCGGAAAACAGCAGTCAGAACCAGAAGGAACACCGCATAGGTCAGAGACTCCGTCGTGCCATCCGTCCTGAGTGCGTCAATCGTCTCCCGGAGCACCTCGAACTGCTCCTTTTCTCCGGGCTCCAGGAAGCTTTCATCGATCAGTGTCAGCCTGGTAAACAGAGGATGGTTCCCCGTCATAGCAGGACGGGTCTGTTCCACGTATTTCCGGATGTTGCACAGCATACTTTCGCGGCAGGTTCTGGGAGCCGCTTCCCGGTCCGCCCTGTAAGGAACCGGACAGTCGCCCCGGATCTGATCCAGCATCCCACGGGTGACCGTCGCATTGGCGAAAGACCGGCCATTCTTTTCACGAAGGTTTCCGTTTACAAATTTTCCCATGGTGGAAGCTCCGAGATTCTGGATGGTGCTGCCCAGGTTCGCCAGATCTCCGTTAAAGGAGTCAGGCAGCAGCGCACAGCACAGCTCCAGATTGCTCATTGCAGTAAGCTTCGGGAGATTCCAGGTTTGCTGGATCGCCTTCAGCGTAACCGGTGTTTTCATAATCGCTACCCCCTTTTTGAAGTTAGCAACATTATATGATACACAAATCCGGCTGTCAATACGGAATTATTTTATTTTTTATACTTGGAGCAGAAACGGAGCTTTTGGAGCAGAAGTGGAGCAATACTGTGTGCAAAGGAAAGGTGTCTGGAATACGCGGAGGGGAAGGGGTGTTGTACAATATTCCTGAGATTCAAAACAGGAGGAACTGTATGGAACAGAATTATTTTATCGACCTGCACACGCACTCGGTGCTGTCGGACGGGGTTCTGACCCCCCAGGAGCTGATCGACAAGGCCCGGGAGGTCGGAATCCGTGTTTTGGCCATCACCGACCACAACACAGTGGTGCCCAATCTGAATGCGCTGCGCCAGGCAAATCCGGATATGCGCCTGCTCACAGGCAGTGAGATTTCCTGCCGGTATGATACTCTGGAGGGCAATGAAGTCGAGCTTCACATCGTTGCTCTGATGTTTGATCCGCAGGAGGAATCCATGGCCCGGGTGCTCCGGATCAACCAGCCCGACAGGGCCCCCTACATCAACGCCATTCTGGACAAGCTGCGCGGCTATGGCATTGATCTGGGCAGCTGCGAGGATCTGAAGGCCCGTTTTCCCAACGCAGGCTTTCTGGGCCGGATGTCCATCGCCGTGGATATGGTGAACCACGGTTTCGTAAAGGATGTGGACGAGGCCTTCGACACCTACCTGGGAGGCGCCCCGGGGCAGAAGCGGCTGGCCTATGTGCCCAATCCGCTGAAGTATGTATCACTGGAGGAAGCTGTCGCCGCCATTACCCGTACAGGCATCGCCGTGCTTGCCCACCTCTGGTATTACAACCTGTCTGACGAGGAAAACCATCGGCTTCTGTCCCGGTTCAAGGCCCTGGGCGGCACAGCCATGGAGGTGGAATACCGCCGCTACACCCGAGCCCAGCGGGATGCGCTGGCAGCCTTGGCAAAGCAGTATGGCCTGCGTCCCTCCGCAGCCTCTGACTATCACGGCCAGAACGACTGCGATTCTCTGGACAACGGTTTCCCTATGAGTATTCTGGAGGAACTGCTCTGAACAACAATCCGCACATCGCCCAGGCAGCCCGAAATCGCTGCCTGGGCCCACACAAAAAGGAGGAATCCATGAAACCCACCATCTATACCCTGACCGGCCCCTCCGGTGTCGGTAAAAGCACCCTGATCAGCCAGGCAGAAGCCCGGAGCGCTGCCCGCCAGGCCTGCAGCGTGACCACACGTGCCCTCCGGGACGCAGATGACAGACGCATTCCCGTAACCATGGACACCTTTCTGGAGATGGAGCAGAGCGGGCAGCTCATCGAGTCCATTTTTTATGACGGAAATGCCTACGGCATCTCCAGATCGGTTGTGCTCCGGATTCTCGAAGAGGGCCTCCCTGCCCTTCTGGACTGTAATGAGTCCGGCGTGAAGCAGACCATTGCTTCCGGTGTGGCGCCTGTGACCACCATCTTTCTCGTTGCAGATGCCCAGACCCTTTATGAACGGCAGATGAGCCGGGGTGCCGGCACCCTGAGCTCCCGGATTCGGCGTCTGAAACAGGCATTGGAGGAAATCGACGGAATTGATTCCGGACTGTACCATCATGTGATTCGCAACGACAGCCTTCCGGATGCCACAGCAAAGCTCCTGGGCATCCTGAACGGAGAACCTGTTCCCAGCGATCCCTTCGATGTTGATCGTTTCAAGAGAGAACTGGGAACCCTGATTGACACCCTGGAAGCTTCCGCAGCGCATCTGTGAGGCAGCTTATGATCAAACGTCCCGTTTTTCTTCCCACCGACATACCACCCTATGTCCACACCCATATACAGGAATTTCTCTGGGAGGGAGATCAATCTTCCATTCGAAAAAAAGCAAACGTTCCCATATTCCACGACGCTTTCCATCAGGCTTATCCGGCCAAAAAGGTGCTGGAGATCTCCACCAAATCAGATATTGATCTGGGTGTGAAGCTCAGTGCCTTTAACCTGGAAAAGTATGTTCCCAGCCTGGGCAGAAGCGTCACTGTCGAGTGCATCTATCAGAGCAGCAAGGTATTCCTCGGCGGTGGGCCTTACACTGAGCTGCTCGGACTGTCTTCCAGGGAAGCCAAACTGGACCCCCGTATTGCTTCCGGCGGAAGACCTGTCAGTTTCCGCTTTCAGGGCATCCCTTACCCTGCCAGACCTGTTACAGCCTTTTTCACCTGGCTTTATGTCAGCGCGCTTCTGGAGCATCCGGAGCTGTCTGACCGGCTTCTGGACTATGATGCCTTCACGGACATTGAATTTGACCCTGCTGCCGGCATCAACTGCCAGGCCCGGGCCGCGGCCCTGTTTACGGCGCTGCGCAGAGAAGGTCTGGTTGACCATCCCAGGGACTTTGATTGGTTCCTGAAGCTGCTGCGATAAAGTCAGGACAGATTCCGCAGACCAGAAAAACAATGCACCTCAAGGGGGCAGCTGTACCGGCTGCCCCTTGGCTCATATTGTGTACTGTAACTGCATCATCCAATTCCCCTCCCCAGCTCCTCCATCGCCATCATGTACCCTTCTGTTACTGTCAACGTTATCAACAAGGACTGCCGCGCTGCAATCCGGGGCATTGCTGCTCCTTTCCACAAATTGACAGGCCCTTTGTTCCGTGTTATACTAAGATTAGTATATTCCCAGAACATATTTGGAGGGATTTTTTATGAAAGCAACCCAACGCCTGCTGGCCGTTTTTCTGACGGCGGCACTGCTGCTGGGCCTGTTTGGCTGCGCTGCTCCTGTGGCGCAGGACATCCACGCAGGTCACAGCCACACAGAAAACGACAGCCTGTATACCAGTCTGTCCGCCGGTCAGGACGAGAACTACGACCTGACCC
>JAFVMW010000086.1 GCA_017506735.1 Oscillospiraceae bacterium
GAGGAAGGTGACGACCTGGGCTCTGGTGCAGGGGTTGTCGGGTGCGAAGGTAGTGGCGGAGGTGCCGGAGGTGATGCCGTTCTCCACCGCCCACAGGACGGGCTGGTAGTAGTAAATACCGGAAGCCACATCGGTGAAGGGGTTGTCCGTTTGCTGGGGGGTGGGCTGGCCCATGGTGCGCCACAGGAAGGTGACCACCTGGCTGCGGGTGCAGGGGCTGTTGGGGGAGAATTTGCCGCCGCCGGTGCCGGAGGTGATGCCATTTTCCACGGCCCACAGCACAGCCTTGTAGAAATAGTCGGCTGCGTTCACATCAGAGAAGGGATTCTCAGCGGAAGCAGGCTCCGGGGAGCCCATCGCTCTCCAGAGGAACGTAACCACCTGGGCACGGGAACAGATTGCGTTGGGCGCGAAGGTGGTGGCAGATGTACCGGAAGTGATGCCCTGCTCCACCGCCCAGAGGACAGGCTCGAAATACCACTGGCCCTCCTCCACGTCTACAAATGGATTTGCGACCGCACCGCAGCGGATACATACGCCCTCGCGGTATTCATGGCCCAGGGGTGCGGTTCGGGATTCCTCATACTCCTCGCCGCAGTTGCATCGACGGATTATCCAGCCTTCCTCCGTGCAGGTGGGCTCCACATAAACGGTGTAATAGCGGTGGGTATGCTCCAGCTTGGGGATGGAACGGGTTTCGGATTCCTTACAGCGGTCACAGTCCCGGCGCTCTTCACCCTCGGCTTCCTCGGTGGGTTCTTTGGTTACATACCAGTTGCCGAAGTTGTGGCCCAGGGGGGCTGTTTCGTCCGCAATGTAGCTGTCACCGCAGGGACAGGTGTAGGTAGTGAAGCCCTTTTCCGTACAGGTGGGAGAGGTGACCTCGGATGTGTACTTGTGGGTATGCTCCAGTTTGGGGATGGAACGGGTTTCGGATGCGTCGCAACGGGAGCAGTCCCGGCGTTCTTCGCCCTCGGCTTCCTCGGTTGCTTCTTCGGTTACATACCAGTCACCGAAATCGTGGCCCAGGGGGGCTGTTTCGTCCGCAATGTAGCTGTCACCGCAGGGACAGGTATAGGTAGTGAAGCCCTTTTCCGTACAGGTGGGAGAGGTGACATCGGATGTGTACTTGTGGGTATGTGCCAGTTTGGGGATGGAACGGGTTTCAGATTCGTCACAGCGCATGCTGGAGTCAATATCGTACAAAGAGAATTAGACAGTAAGTATGAAGGCGCACAACGAGAGATTTCCGGCGGTTGGTATGTATTTACAAACACAAATACGCCTAAAAAGCGTTTAGATCTCATACAGATCTCTGATGCTTTAGATTTAGGATTGGAAGTCGATTTAATATCGGTAACTACAGGCGAAGTTGTCGAAGCAGAGGACAAAACTTCTTCATCTCGACAAACGATTAAAGTAACATTCCCAGATGGAAGAGTTATTCAACACACCAGAGTGCTAAAGACATTGATCGAAGTCGTTATATATGCAGGGCCAGAGAAAGTAAGGGAATTAAATATTATTTGCTGCGCAGATAATTTGATATTAAAGAATCCTGCTCCACGTTATGTTCAACCTAGCAAACCAGTAGGCGGCGGATGGCTGTGTAACACATGTTCCGGTACGCCC
>JAFVMW010000009.1 GCA_017506735.1 Oscillospiraceae bacterium
CGAACCATGTACATCTCTCCAGAGAATTCATGTTTCGACACATAGACAAACCATGTATCCAGAACATAATGCAGGTACACATTGGCCAGCACCGGTGAGATCAGTCCTCCCTGTACAGTTCCAACTTCCGTGCTCAGCTTCTTCCCATCCTCCATTACGCCGCCGATGAGAAATCGCTTGATGTAACGGATGAAGTTCTTGTCTGCTATGTCGTGTTCCAGAAACTTGACCATCCAGTCATGGTCGATGTTATCAAAGAATCCTTTGATATCCGCATCCACTATATAGTTCACCTTGTCTGCCATGATGTGCTTGTTCACTCGCTGAATCGCATCATGACAGCTTCGGTTGGGGCGGAAACCAAAGGAGAAGTCCAGAAACTTCGGTTCATAGATTCCTTCCAGAATTTCTTTGAACACACCCTGCACCACTTTGTCCTCAAAGGACGGAATGCCCAGTCCTCGCATTTTACCGTTTCCTTTCGGGATGTAGGTTCTGCGAACCGGATAGGGTCTGTAGGAGAATCGCTTCATTCTTATTAGAAGGTCATCCAGATTCTCGTTCAGGTTTTCTCCATAACTTTCTTTGGTAACTCCATCCACTCCTACCGCCTTGCCTTTTGGCTGGCGGGCAAAGGATTTGGCCAGTGTTTCCTTGTTGACATACCGCATCAATGACTGGACTCTGCCATATTTCGATGCGAGTCCTGCTATTTCTGCTTTCTCATTTTCCATCATTTTTTCCTGGTCTCCTGTACCTGATGTTTTGTCTGCAGAAGCTTCCTATTGTCCGCCCCTTCCCTCCAGTGTCATTACTACCTTCATAGGTACTATGAGCGAATCCGACTCCTCAGTGGCCTTCGTTTGTACTCACCATTGCATTGGCCGATACTCCCTACCACAGTTTTTTTTCTGCGGAGCCACCCAGGCCTCCCGGGTATGTGGAATATAACAATGTCAGGTATGCCGTGCTCTCGGACTCCGGTGTGTTTTCACAGTCTCACTCTAACGACTGTTCCTTATTGATGACTCCCAGGAGAACGGGGCCACCGACACACAATCGATTCTATAACGGAGCTCTATCACTTCACGCTTTCGCATTACGGCCTTCCTGCTCTCTGTCCTACGCTTAAACACCATCGTTAGCCTTTGGCGCTCCAAGGACTCGATACCGGCGGCTTGCTAAACCTTACCGGGTCGGATTCCCACCGACTATATATTCCGCACCGAACCGGCGCACTCCCCTCTCTTATCATTATTATATTATCACAGCAAGTATTTTTCAATCATTTTATAAAAAGAAAAATCGGCAAGCTCTTGTCAATTTTTCTTTGTGCTTCGTGTACACTATAGATGCAGCCACGCAGCACTACTACGACCCAATTTCCTTCCCGTTCACACCCCTCCGGGGTGCGCCCGGAAAGGACGGGATTCTCCCACGGCCCGAAAAAAGTCCACCGGACTGTTTATTGCACCAGTGTGCGCACTGGTGCCGCCCTTTCGAATCCCCACCCCTGCCAAAGAAAAAACGCCATCCGAATGGATGGCGTTTTTTCTTTGGCAGAGGATGAGGGATTCGAACCCCCGCGAACGGAGTCAGAGTCCGGTGTGCTACCGTTACACTAATCCTCTATCAATATTCTGACTTGTTTCGCCGCTGTATCTCAGCGACATGGCTTATTATACTCATATTGAGAAAAAAGTCAAGCGCTTTTTTCAAAAAAATAAAAAAATTTTTCCGGGCGGTTTTTGCCGCCCGGAAATGGGTTATTTACACGGTTTTCAGAACCACGAAGCTCTGCTCGGGCAGGATCAGGGTGGTGTCCTGGATGGCAGGCTGGCCGATGGTGTAGACAGCCTCATAAGCGCCGTCCAGGGCAAGCTCCAGACGCTCGGTGCCGGGGTTCATGGCCACCAGCATGGTGCCGCGCTTGTAGGCGAAGATCCGGCTGCCGGGCTCGGCGGAGTAGACAGAGAAGGGGCTGTAGTTGCCCAGCTCGGGGTATGCCTTACGCAGGGCGATCAGGCCCTTGACGAAGTTCAGCATGGAGTCGGGGTCGGCCTCCTGGTCTGCCACGTTGGGAGCGCAGTCCCGGTCGTCCACGGGCAGGTAGAGCTTGGCATCACCGTCGGAGAAGCCCTTGTTCTTGCCGGAGTGCCACTGCATGGGGGCACGGGCGCCGGTGCGGCGGTAGGAGCCCTCCTTGGTGGGCAGGACTCTGTGGATCATGCCCAGCTCGTCGCCGAAGTACAGGAAGGGCGCGCCGGGCATGGTGTAGATCCAGGCGTAGGCCATGCGGCACTCATCCTCGGTCAGACCGGCGGTGGGTCGGAGCATATCGTGGTTGCAGGTGATGAAGCAGTACAGGCCCTTGTCCTTGGTTTCCTCATACTTGTCCACGTAGTCATTCAGGAACCGGATGGCATCGGAACCGGAATTCTTGGCGAAATAGCCGCCGTTGGCGGTGATGACCTCGCCGTCGGGAGTCTCGTCGAAGTCACGCATCATGGTGGAGTAGCCGTTGCCTCTCCACTCCAGGAAGAAGTCCATGTCAAAGCCGCAGTTCAGAGCCTGGGTGGGCTTGTTCCACTCGGAAACAAAGGCGGCCTCAGGGTACTCCTCATGGATGGGCATCAGGATGGAACGCCAGACCTGCTGGGTGCCCTCCTTATTGGGGCCGTCGAACTTAACCAGGGAGTCGGCCATGTCCACGCGGAAGCCGTCGGCGCCCTTGTCCAGCCAGAAGCGGATCACATCCGCCATGGCCTGACGGGTAGCCATGGGGGCAGGAGCGTCAATGGCATCCTGCCAGACCTGCTTGGGCTCGTAGAAGCCGTAGTTCAGGGCAGGCTGGCACTTGAAGTAGTTGAGCACATAGCAGCCGTTCCGGTCGTACTCACCGGCGATGAAGGGCAGGCCCTGGGCGCCCTCGAAGGTGGAGGTGGTCCAGATGTAGCGGCTGGAGTATTCATTCTTCTGAGGCTCACGGGACTGGACGAACCAGGCGTTTTCCTCGCTGGTATGTCCGGGAACCAGGTCCAGCAGAATCTTGATGCCCAGCTTGTGTGCCTCGTCGAACAGGCGAACCAGATCCTCATTGGTGCCGTACCGGGGTGCTACCTTATAATAATCCCGGACGTCGTAGCCGCCGTCCTTGAAGGGAGAGTCAAAACAGGGATTCATCCAGATGGCGTTGCAGCCCAGGCTCTTCACATAGGGCAGCTTTTCGATGATGCCCTGGAGATCGCCGATGCCGTCGCCGTCCGAATCCCGGAAGGTCTGGGGATAGATTTCATAAAATACCGCGTCTTTTAACCAGCTTGCTGACATTGCTTATTCCTCCGTATGTTCTTCCCAGGGGAAGGATTTGTTGGTTAATACATTCGTTTTCAGATAGCGGAAGGTTTCCGCCTCGCCCCGGTCCCGGAGCATTTCCAGCAGAAAGCCCAGCTGCCGCTCCAGCTCCGGGTGCATGAGCCTGCGCTCCCGGGATTTGGCAAAATAGTTCCAGGCGGAGGCATCGGTATAGCGCTCCCCTTCGTAGGTCATACAGGCAGCTCTCCGGTCCATCACCATTTCCACCAGGTATTTTCTGGGCATGGGTACGGATTCATACCGTCCCGTTTCGACGCACAGATCCGTCCAGTATTCATAGTGATGCCTGTTTCTGCCCTTGTGGTGCATCCAGGCGGTAGAGTAGCCCTTTTCCCGGCGCTCGGCGGAGTTGGGGCTTTTGTCGCCCTGGTAATACCGTGCGCCCACCAGGAACTCCGTTGGGGAATACTTGGAAAGGTCGTGGGTCAGACCCTGCCAGTACAGCCCCACCCGGAAGCAGCCCTGCAATACAAGCCACTTGTGATGGGTTATGGTCTTAAAATGCCGCCACGCTTTCACGCACATATCCCTCCATCGTAATTTTGTCAAAAAATATTATATTCTAATTCATGATATTTTGCAATAGTCAACAGTTGAATTTCTCACCGCCCAATGTTACAATATGTAAAAAGTTTGGAAAACGAGGTATAATCATGGAATATCGGAAATTTGAAAACACCTATGTGATCCGACTGGACCCCGGCGAGGAAATCGTGGAGAAGATGCTGTGGCTTGCCGCTGTGGAGGGAATCCGTCTGGGCACCATCAGCGGCGTGGGCGCAGTGGACAATGTGACCCTGAAATCCTTCCGTCCTGACACCAAGCAGTACTATGCCCATATGTATCATACAGACCTGGAGATCGTTTCCCTGACCGGCAATCTGACCACCCAGAACAACCGGCCCTATGCCCATTTCCACATGGCTGTGGGCGATGCCCAGGGCCAGGTTTACGGCGGCCACCTGAACAAGGCCGTGGTCAGCTCCACCTGCGAGATCTTCCTGACCGTGGTTAACGGCTCTGTCACCCGGAAGCCCGATGCCCAGATCGGACTGAATCTGCTGTCCTTCGGAGAATAAGCACATACGATACACCGGATGCCCACAGGGCGTCCGGTTTTTTCGGCCTGTATGAAGTGAAAATTGGAGTTTGGCGTCGAGTCGCCGCGGACAAACCGGGCCTTCGGGACCCTGCGTATCCAACGCCATTGGGTACCGCCCGACTGGAACGTGATACCATTTGACAGTCAAATTGGAGTTTGTGGAGCTCAAAGCCTCCCCTTTGAGGGGAGCCTTTGGCTCGCCAAACTCCAATTTTTCAGTAGCATTTCCCCTTTGCAGGTGTTATACTGACAGAAAACAAGCATGGAGGGACGCTTTATGGCAGCACTGCGCAAATTCATCAGCCTGGCCCTGGTTTTTGTCCTTTTGACGACCCTGATACCCCTGGGCAGGGCAGAATCGCTCTCGGAATATCTGTCCCTGGAGGAAGCCGCCGCTGTGGTTCGCCGGGAGATGACGGCCCGGGCAAGCGTGATCCCGGTGAACTTCTGGCTGGAGGCCGACCATCCCGGTCTGGAAACCGGCAGTTTTCTGGATGTTCTGACAGAGGCCGCCTTTGAACACACCGGCGTGGGTCGGGAGGGTGATTATCTTCGTCTGTCCTTCGGAGGCGGCTCTGCGAACTATGATGCCCAGCCCCAGGGAGACCGGATCTACTATACCATCATTTTCTATCCTTTATACCACACCTCCGCCCTGGAGGAGGCCTGGGTGGAAATGGCCATTGACTGGGTACTGGAGGAGCTGAACCTGGATGGTCTTTCCGACTTCGAAAAGGCCCTGCGGATCTATCAGTTCATCGAACAGAGTGTAGAATATGAAACCGAAAATTCTTTCTTCAACGGATACACCGCCTTTGAAGCCTTGTGTGAAGGTACCGCCGTCTGCCAGGGCTATGCTTCCCTGCTTTACCGGATGCTGCTGGAGGTCGGCATCGACTGCCGGTGCATCACCGGCCTTGCCGCTGGCCCCCACGCCTGGAACATCATCGGGCTGGATGGACTGTATTACTACGCCGACGCCACCAAGGACAGTTCTGCCTCCAATAAAGCACTGTACTATTTTCTGAAGGGAGCCTCCTTTGAAGAGGGCCTCACCCCTGAGATCCCGTTTACCACACCGGAGTTTCTGGAGCGATACCCCATTTCCCCGGAGGATTATCCCCTGGATACAGCACGCCGCCATGAATTCAAAAAAACGTTCACCGAAGCAAGCTGTACCGAAGGTGCTTACTACACTCTAACCTGCCGCTGGTGCGACCAGGAAGTCATTCACCGGACTGATCCTGCCCTGGGCCATGATCTGGGGGACTGGTATCTCCGGGAGCCGCCCATGTGCGGTTACACCTACCGGGAAACCCGGGAATGCAGCCGCTGCAATTACCACGAATACCGGGACTGCGGCATCTGGGAACACACCTGGGAGACCACCGTGGTGGAGCCCACCTGTACGGAACTCGGCTGCACCCAGTACAAGTGCAGCCACTGCGGCACCCTCCGGGAGGATACCATCACCCCTTCCCTGCCCCACCAGCCGGATGAGGGCCGGGTACTGATCCCGGCAACAGAGGATTCTTCCGGCGAGATCGCCTATACCTGCACCCTCTGCGGACAGGAATGGACGGAGGTTCTGCCGCCAATCGGTCATGTCCATCACTATGAAGTCTATTCCAACGGCCCCTTCTGCGACCTGTTTGGCCAGATTGATTATGTCTGCGACTGCGGTTACCGCTATACGGAAACCGTCCCTGCCACGGGCCACAGCTATGTCACCCAGACCCATGGGCCCACCTGTACGGAGGAGGGCTTCACCCTGGGTGTCTGCTCCGTCTGCGGCGAAGAAACGGTCACGGATCTGATCCCCCGGCTGGGCCACGACTGGGATGAGGGCGAAATCACCCTCCAGCCCACCTGCACCCAGGAGGGCGAGCTGCTCCACCGGTGCAGCCGGTGCGACGAAACCATGATCACGGTTCTGCCCAAGGAAGCGCATATCTACGACGCGGATGCCCAGGTCACGGAATCCACCTGCCTTCTGGGCGGCTACACCATTTACAGCTGCGCCTGCGGCGCCCGGATGCTGGATGCCATCACCGAGCCTCTGGGTCACGATTTCGGAGAATGGGTGGAGCTGATCCCTGTCACCTGCGCCTGGGACGGCAGCGCCATACACATCTGTGCCCGGTGCTTCGCCGGTGAACGGGCCTACGCGGAAATGGGGCCCCACCTGTACCTGGATGGTTTCTGTGTGGTCTGCGGAGAAGCGGAATCGGGCAATCCCTTTACGGACGTGGAGCCTGCCCAGTGGTATTTCGAACCCGTCCTCTGGGCAGTGGAAAACGGTATCACCTCCGGCACCTCTGCCACCACCTTCGCGCCCAACCAGACCTGTACCCGTGCCCAGGTTGTCACCTTCCTGTGGAGGGCCATGGGTTCCCCGGAACCGGAGTCTTCGGAGAACCCCTTCTCCGATGTTATGGAAACCGATTATTTCTACAGCGCAGTCCTCTGGGCGGTGGAAAAGGGCATCACCTCCGGCACCGGCAACGGTCAGTTCTCCCCCAACCGGCCCTGCACCCGGGATCAAGTTGTGACCTTCCTGTGGCGCACCATGGGAGAGCCTGACCCGGAGAAAATCGAGAACCCCTTCACCGATGTGGCAGAGGGAATCTACTACTACCAGCCGGTACTGTGGGCCGTGGAGAATAACATCACCTCCGGCACCAGCGCCACCACCTTCGCACCCTCCAACCCCTGCACCCGTGCCCAGGTTGTCACCTTCCTGTTCCGGGCCTTGAAGGACAAGTAATGCTTTTGGAGCCTGCCGAATCCGGCAGGCTCCATTTTGTTCATTCTGTTCCTTCCAGCAGCTTTCGGAAGACCTCAAACAGCAGCGCGCCGTCCACCGCTTCTTCCCGGCGTTTGGCAAAGCCGATGCGCTCCGGGTGGAACTGGACGCCAAAGACTCTGCCGTTTTCGTGCAGGATTCCCTCGATGTATCCCTCGTCAGAGCGGCAGGTCACCTCCAGCCCTTGGCCCAGGCGTCCCACCAGCTGATGATGGGCGGAATTCACTGCGAAGCGGTCGCCGTAAAGCCTGCGCATAAAGTCATGCTCCGCTGTCACAGGATGGATATCATCCACCCCCGTGTCAAGCTGCGCGTGGCCGGGAACGTGCTGGATCATGTCGCCACCCAGCGCCACATTCAGAATCTGGTGGCCCCGGCAGATGCCGAAGATGGGACGGCCCAGGGCCATAAATTCGTGAACCAGGCCAATCTCTTCCTGGTCACGGACCGGGTCCACATGGAAGCAGGCATGATTCTCCTGACCATAAAATGAGGGGTCAATGTCATAGCCTCCGGTCAGCAGCAGGCCGTCACAGCCTGCCGCCAGGGTCAGATCCAGGGAAAACACCGGCTCCAGTCCGCTGGCTTTCAGTGCCGCGTCATAATTTGCATAGGTTTCCGCGCTTCCGCGGACAAAAACACGCTTCATACAAAACTCCTTTTCGATTATCGCAGTCTTTCTTTTTGGGGGATCCGGATTACGCTCCACTCAAGTAAGGGACGAGTGAAGCACGAGAGGCCTTCACCTACGGAGGCAGAAGCGGAGAGCGTCAGCAATCCCAGAAACGGCACTGGCAAAGGAACCATCCCACAGAACGTTTCATCATGACGAAAACCTCCCGTTCATGTTTGATTTCAGTATAACACAGGCAGAAATAAAAGACAAGAAACCGGAGTCTGATTTCGGGGAGCGATGGAAATACGGGTATTGATCCACAGCCATTCCCCCTCCGGCCTGCACTGGGGAGGCTTGCCAACCTTCTTCGGATATGGTATCATTTTTACAGGAATCCCATCATAAGGAGGTCTGTCAGAATGAAAAAGAGAATGCTCTCCGCTTTTCTGTGTCTGTGTCTGGTGCTGTCCCTGCTTCCGGTTCCGGCGAATGCCGCGCCGATGCTGCAGGAGGTGCGGGCAGAGGATGATGTTTACTGGGGCTGGCTCACGGATGTGGAAACCGAAACCCGGGTGCGCTTTGACTATGAGGTTCCCGAGGACGGCGCCGCGGTGCTGATCTTCTTTAAGACCTCCTGCGGCAACTGTCAGTATGCCTTTTCCCAGCTGAACGAACAGCCCTGGGTTCACAACGACAAGATCAATTTCTACGCCATCGAATCCTCGGAATACACCTGTGAGGACATTCGAACCTTCCAGAGCCAGCAGGCACCGGACATCACGGATACCATCACCTGGATGGATACCCCCGGCTATCCCTATATCTGCAGCGATTACCTGTACGCCGCAGGCCTGGACGGCAGCGGATGGCTCTGGCCCGTGGTGGCCGTCTGCACCGAGGAGGAGGGCCAGCGCTATATCCGTTACATCGACTCCGGTGTCACCGATGTCCGGCGGATCGGCAACAGTCTGGAAAGCCTGCTGGGGCTGGATCTGGGGGTTCCCAAGCCCGTCCCCCTGCAAATTGCCGTGGAGGAACACTATGACCTTTCCGCCGGGGCTGTGGATGCGGTCAATGCCCACCGGGCAGCGCAGAGCCTGCCTGCCCTCCAGTACAACGCCCAGCTTACCCGTTTGGCCATGGAGCGTGCCGCGGAGCTGGCGATTTACCACCAGGAATCCCGGCCGAACGGCGTCAGCGTCTATGACCTGATGGCAGAGCGGTTCCCCGGTCTTGGCGCGTGCCATGCCGCCATCGTTATTTCCTGGAAAAACCCGGAGGACTTTCTCAGCCAGCTTCTGGAAAACGGCTGGGATCGGTTCAATCTGGAGCTGACGGATTATACCCAGGTCGGCATAGGCTGTGTGTATGCCAACGGTGTCAACTTCTGGTGTCTGATGATGGCAGATGACAGCATCGGCATTGACCCTGAGGTCCAGACCGGAATCGTCAGCAAACGGGTATTTGTGGACACCTATCTGTCCGTACTTCCCGCGCCGGGTGTTGCCCTGAAAGATATTCTGCTGTATCCCGGTCAGCAGAGCAGCGCCGCCCTGTACGGTGATATTGATCGTTACGACATTCCACTGATCCCTTCTGCCTGTGACAGCCAGATCATCGACTCCGTCACCGGCCAGAGCTTCGCCACTGCCCAGCTCCAGTCCGACGGCACAATCCGGATTACCGCCGACGCTCCCGGCTCCGGTACGCTGCGTGTGTGGGCTTACGAAGGTCAGGAGGAGCCCTACGAATCCATCGTCACCGTTTCGGACGCGCCGGAATACAGACCTCATACCATCCACACCGCCCACAGCGGAAACGGACAGCTTCTGCTGTCCCGGGAACAGGCCATCGTCGATGAACGCATCGAGCTCACCGTCCTGCCCGACGAGGGCTGGTGGCTGGCGTCCCTGTATGTGGAGGATGGGGAGGGCAATCCCATTCCCTGCTACAGTTCCTCCCAGGCTGACTATGTCTTTTTCATGCCCATCTCCGATGTATACATCTCCGCAGCCTTCCTTCCCCAGGAGGTCCCCCAGACCCCCTTCTCTGTGAACCAGGAGATTCTGGGAAACGGCTGGCTGAGCTTCCGGGATTATACCTTCTATGCCACCGAGCCTGTCACCTTCTCCGTCCACCCCGGCCCGGACATGGTTCTTTCCGGTCTGACCGTTACCGATGAAGCCGGTCAGGCGCTGGAGCTGACGGACAATGGCGACGGAACCTACACCTTCCGGATGCCCCAGTCCCATGTGCTGGTTCAGGCGGCGTTCTGCCCCCTGGGAGGCTACCGGGTGGATCTGAACTACTCCGGCTGCGGCACCGCTTCGGCCAGCGCGGCCACTGCCTATCCCGGAGAGGAGGTCGTCATCTCCTGCTTCCCCGACGAGGGCTGTGAGGTTGGATTTTATTACATCGATCTGCCGGAGGACAGCTACACCTGGCAGGATGAAAACACCCTGGTGTTTACCATGCCGGACTATGATGTGCTGATCACGCTGAGCTTCCTGGAAAAGCCGGTCTATTCCGGTCCCTTCGGCGAAGGACTGACCTGGGCTCTTGAGGAGGACACCCTGATCATCTCCGGTCAGGGCTCCATGGGTACGGAGATGTTCAGCTCCGCAACCCTGCCCTGGGGCAGCTACACCGAGCAGATTTGCCACGTGGTTATTGAACCCGGCGTGACCAACATCTGCGCCATGAGCTTTGCCTACCACCAGCGTCTGCGCACCGTGACCATCCCCGACACCGTGGAAAGCATCGACCTGTGGGCATTTCTGAACTGCATCGAGCTGACCACCATCTATCTGAACGGCCTCCCCGAGGAGGGCATCCACGACAGCGCATTCGCGGAAGTGACCGCCGACGTGATCGTTCCCGACGGCGACCGGCGCTTTACAGCGGATGTCACCCTGGACTACGGCGGCGATCTGAACTGGAACCACAGCTACCTCCCCACGGTTTCCGAGGCCACTTGCACCGAGGGCGGTTATACTGCCTATACCTGCAACTGCGGCGACAGCTTCCTTTCTGAGGAAGTACCTGCCCTGGGGCATCGCTATGAAAACGGAGTCTGCGACCGCTGTGGTGAGGCTGACCCGAATTATCAGAAGCCCGTGGAGAATCCCTTCAGCGATGTTCCCGAGGGGGAGTGGTACTTCGAGCCTGTCCTCTGGGCTGTGGAGAACGGCATCACCTCCGGCACCTCTGCCACCACCTTCGCGCCCAACCAGACCTGCACCAGAGCCCAGGTGGTGACCTTCCTGTGGAGGGCCATGGGTTCCCCGGAACCGGAGTCTGCGGAGAATCCCTTCTCCGATGTTATGGAAACTGACTATTTCTACAGTGCCGTCCTCTGGGCGGTGGAAGAGGGCATCACCTCCGGCACCGGCAGCGGTCAGTTCTCCCCCAACCGGCCCTGTACCCGTGACCAGGTTGTCACCTTCCTGTGGAGAACCATGGGAGAGCCTGCCCCGGAGAAAACCGAGAACCCCTTCACCGATGTGGCAGAGGGAATCTACTACTACCAGCCGGTGCTATGGGCCGTGGAGAATAACATCACCTCCGGCATCAGCGCAACCACCTTTGCCCCCTCCAACCCCTGCACCCGTGCCCAGGTTGTCACCTTCCTGTTCCGGGCCTTGAAGGAAAAATAACACCCCAATGTGCTTTTGGAGCCTGCCGAATCCGGCAGGCTCCATTTTGTATGTTTCATTCTGCTTCTTCCCGGTCAGACCGGGGCCGCATAGCTATTTTCCTCACACCATTGGCGAACGGTCAGCCCACTACTTCTGCATTGGGACACCAGCTGCGCCCACTCAGAGAGCCTGTTCTGCTCGTTGTATACTTGTAATCCACTGTTCATGATAATTCCGACCTTTCTCCTGCAGTGTATGGCACTGTCAGGCACTGCACGGTACTTTACGGAAGTATTATGACATAGCAGATCGCATGCGGCAAACTGCGGTCAGAATTTACGCTTACAGATATAATTACTGTAATTTCTGAATAAGAGTATGATCCTCTTGGATTAGGAACATAAGTTTTTTTGCAGTTGGTGTAGGATTGGATTTGCCGCTTTCCCAGGCTTCAACCGTTCTGCAGGAAACACCTAGAACGGCAGCAAAAGATTTCTGAGTCATGCGAAGAGACTCACGGATCTCAACTACATTGATAGTAGGCAGTGATCTTTTTCTAACAAATGTTTCTACAGATGCTTTGCCTTTAGAGTACGCTAAAGCTTCTTCCAATCCATCCATTAAATCAGAGAAGAAATCCATCTCAGAGAAGTTGCGTTCGATTTCTTCCATAGTTAAGCTGGATTTGAAAGTCAGTTCATTCATCTAATCACTCCTTCTTGATTTCTTCAATGATCTTCCGAATAGCCTTTTTCTGTTCGGGAGTTAGGTCACTTTGTACATTCTTAGGATATGCCAGAAGCAGATATAAATGTTCTTTCTCAAACACATCCAGATAAATTACACGACCACCACCACGAGTTCCACGGCCTTCCAGCTGAATACGCATCTTCCGTGCGCCGCCGGTATCCTTGATAACATCGCCCTCATGGGGATTCTCCAAAAGAGCACGTTCAAGGTTTACCAGATCTTCGTCATTCAATCCCATTGCCGCCCAGCTTCTGCGGAAGGGGATGGTGTAAATAAATTTTCTAGTCACAACAACGCCTCTATATCTATCTACGATTTTATCGTACCATCATTATATACGATATTATCGTAGATGTCAATAGAAAGCACACTATTAATTTGACAGCTAAGGTATGCCCAGTATAATTCAGTGAAGTGTAACAGTTTCCGGTGTACCACCAACAGATTCATCGATACCAATCACTTCGATAATAATCTTTTTTAAGTGGTCGAGAACAACCGTGCCATTTTCTGCATTATTTAGAATCCATTCACACGTGCAAGATATTCGGTTTCTCTGTCAGACAGAGTAGGGGGCAAAGCAACACAGAAATAATCACCATCACTTTGTGAGGCATAAGATTCCTGCGAAAGGCTCTTATAATTGTACAGAAAAAGTGCTATCATGATTGTGCTTTTCAAGTGTGTTTTCGGACATACTTGTGGTGAGCAGCAGGAGCCGAACTTTCTCAAGGTTGGGGCTCCTGCTGTTTATTGTATCATACAGCAGCAACGCCCTCAGAGAATTTGACGAAATAATCGTCAGTTTCTCTGAGGGTGTTGCCTCTTTTATTTTAACTACCACATCAACTGATGATCCCGTAGAGAGTGATGATTAATATTTCACCACAGCCTCCTGGCTTCCGGCACTCGAAGCCAACATAAGTCCCTGGATCATTTTTTGTATGTCAGATGACTGCATCAGTTCTGCCATCATCCACAATGCATCGGCGCGGCCCATTCCTGCTGCTTCCATCAAGGCACGCAGCATCTCATCTGTCCGCTTCTCCCGGGCATAGCGGCGGAACTCCCGCATCTTCTTCTCTGCCTCCGGAGGGGAGATATCCACGCCGCCGGGATGGGGCTCAGGCTCCGGTACCAGCGCCTGGACGCTCCGGGGGCGCAGATCCACCTGCCAGGGGAACACCGGTTCCACTGTCTCGGAACAGAAATGGGAAACCGCCCAATCCAAGTCGACCTCCGCCTGGGTGCGGAAAATCGTCGGTTTGGCATCAATGGGGCCATGCTGGTTCACATAAGCCACGCAGCGGTTCAGGATACAGCTGATGAACACCGGGAAAAAAATAGCGTGGAGCTCATCCCATTCCCCATTCTTCCCGATCAGGTCAATATCCCAGCTGTAAAAACCATCCCGGTCTTTTTTCCGTTGATCTCCCGGTAATCAGCGTACCGCATGGGATATGTTACCGGCTCCCAGCGAAACCGTTTTCCGGCATATTCATAGGTGGAATTGACAGCGTACATTCCCACGGTGGTAAACAGGAGCGCCCGGTTTCCGGTATACTGGCTGTAAATGGCCAGGATCATGGGCGTTCCCTCCACATAGAAAAAACCGCCCTGGGCCAGAAACCAGTCCAGCTTGTCCCGTGGAATGTCCTTGCCGTACCAAAGCTCCGCCACCAGGGATTCCGGCGGACTGCGCTTGCGGTCCAGCTTCCGCAGCATCCGCTTGTCAACGGTGCGAAGCTCATTGAGCACATTCTCATAATGGTTCATAACAAGCCCCCAAACGCTTTGCGCAGAGTGTCCGGCACCTCCCGTACCGGTGTTTTTTATCATTTTAACAGACAGGCTGTCATTTTTCAAAGAAGGATACACCAAGAGCGCCCGTTGATCAACAGGCGCTCTCAGCGTAGGCTTTCGGACAATTCCTTACCTGCCGCAATCAGCCTCGTACTAATTTCTAATAAGAACCTTTCATGCCTCGTCGAGGATAAATTGCGTCAGAAAAGGCAGACTCCGACGGTGGGCTGTCGCCCACCTGGGACGAGAACGCATTATGACGGAATTCAGACCGACGAGGGTGAAAGGATTCTATTAGGGAAGCTCTGAATAAATCGGCAAGAGGTGGTGGCGAGAGATTTTACTTCGGTGGAAAGTTTGAAAAGTCGAGGAATACTGTATGTATTTCCCGTTTTTCAAACTGCACCAGCGGAGTAAAAGATCCGCCATCCACCCGAAGGCGATTTTTTCAGAGGTCCCTTAGAAATTAGTATCAAACCACAGCATCACCGCTCCGGTTCCAGGGCCTTGCGGAGCTTCTCCAGGGCCCGTTTCTCAATTCGGGATACATAGCGACTCGCCTATTGTAAACGATCAACGAGAATGAAACTGGCGGCCATTCATCTAAGAAGTATCTCAATTGATTTACAGATTCTCTCCGCTCACAGGAACATCGTCATATATACCGGAAGGTGGATAATTCCATCCTTCACCATCACATCCTTGGTGTACAGGATGTAGGAATTACCCAGTTTGGAGGAAAACTTGGTTCTGAACTTATCCAGAGAAGAATGGCCTCGATAATTACCGGACTTCACCTCAATTGGGCAGACCTTCTTTCCCTCTGTAATCAGGAAGTCGATCTCCATGTGGTTTTCCCGGTGTTCCTTATCATTTCGGGAGTAGAAATACAGTTTGTGACCGTTCCGTCTGAGGATCTGGGCAACCACATTCTCCAGAATCATTCCCTCATTGATGTCCAGCTTGTCGAACAAAATCGCCTTGTACAGATCATTCTCGATAAAGGGACGATCCATAAATGTCTGCGCCACCAGCAAACCCGTGTCCGACATGTAACACTTCTGCGTCGCATGATCCGTACTCAGAGCCAGTCCCACATTGGGATCCGTTGCATTGAAGCAGGTATTCACGATCATGGCCTCGTTCAGCCAAATGAAGGAATCCTCATAGCTGCGGAAGCGAGCACTCTTCGTGATGGAAGACAGCTTGTACTTTTTCTCTTTTGTGGACAGCTGACCGGGAATGCCGTCGAATACAGCAAACACCTTATCTTCATAACCTGCCGCGAATTTGGATGCATCATCACGGTACAGCTGCAGGATACGCCGCTTGACCACATCAACGGCCTCAAAATTCCGCTCCTTCAGATATTCCAGTACCGCCTGGGGCATTCCGCCCACCAGCATGTACTGTCGGAAGTCGTTCATGATTTTACGGTGGAGTGCTTGGCCAAGAGCAGTTCTGGATTCAAAACAGCTCCGGATCAGCGGAACCGTCACTTCATCTCCCAATGCCCAGAGAAATTCCTCGAAGTCCAGTGGGAACAGTTCCACATGCTCCTCCTCGGAGGGAATAATGATGTCCTGCACATTCTTTTTCAGGCGGATCAGAGAACCGGTCTCCAGGTAATCATACCGCCCGTCGGCCACGAAATACTTGATAAGCTGGCGCGCTCTGGGGAACTGCTGCACTTCATCGAAGATGATGACAGACTCTCGCCGGTGAAGGGGTGTGGAATAGTACACGGACAATTTCGCAAAGAACAGATCCAGGTTGGAGCTTTCGTGCAGAAACAAATCCAGTATCTCCTCTGGTGCATTACCGAAGTCGATGAGAATATGGCTTCGATATTCATGCTCGGCAAACTGCTTGCACAGCCAACTCTTGCCGACACGTCTGGCTCCGTCGATCAGCAGTGCCGTAGATCCGTTGCTTTTCCTTTTCCATTCCAGCAGACGGTCATAAAGCTTTCGCCTCAGTTCCATAACATCACTTCCATTCCATGTTGTTCTGATCCTACTATAACATGTTATGCACGAAAAGACAAGTTAATTCCGGCGCATTTTGCACGAAAAGACATGTTGTTTTTCCGCTCTTCAGCACGATAAGACATATTGCTCCACCGACATTGTTCTGCCTCTGCCTTCTGGTCATTCGATTCGAACCCTTGCAACGCTTTCACGCCCTACGAGATTTCGAGTCATGTAGGTCCCGGAACATATTTTTCCGGGTTTCGGAGCACCCATTTCGCACATTTTTCGAGAAAAAACCGGGAAGAAAAACACATTTTTCCGGATGCGCCGCCATGCTGCTTCCGCCGTATAATAAAAGCAAAAACGGAGGCATCAGCATGATTGCAGGTTATTTGGCTACGAAAAATGGATACTGGTATCTGCTATCAATATATCGTAACCATCTTTGCTCATTTGATGTAATATTCAATCCATACATGCTCCGTGTCGAAAGCCGACACATGTTTTCTTTCACCCCGGAGCTGCAAGTCTGCACCGGTTTTTCATATCCTTGACCAGGAGGTGTTACCATGGAACAAAAAACCATTCCCGTTCACTGCACTTATTCCGAGAACGGAAAGGACATTGCTGAGATCATCCGGGAATCCTTCTCTTTATTTCTGAAAAAAGAGATTTTGGCGTCAGCTATTCCAAAAAGTAATTGCGGCGATGAATGGTCGCTCATTTCAAGGAGGAGCATATGTACTTAGAAATCAGCGACCCCATGGATTACCATGTTGCATTATACATCAGACTGTCAAAGGAGGATGAGTGCGAAGGCCCTTCCCAGAGCGTAACAAACCAACAATCCCTTTTAGATGACTTTGTGAAGAAACATCGCCTGTCTGTCTACGACACCTACATCGACGACGGCTTCAGCGGTACCAACTTCGACCGTCCGGCATTCCAGCGAATGATCGCAGACATCGAAGCCAAGAAGGTCAACATGGTCATTACCAAAGACCTGTCCCGTCTGGGGCGTGACTACATTATGACCGGGCACTACATGGAGCGGTACTTTCCGGAAAAGCGTGTACGCTACATCTCCCTGCTGGACGGTATTGATACCGGCATTGAGTCCTCTGCCAACGATATCACACCGTTTAGGGCAATCATGAACGACATGTACGCCAAGGACATCTCCAAGAAGATCAAGTCCGTCAAGCGTGACAAGCAGCGCAAGGGGCAGTTCATCGGCGGCAAGCCCATGTATGGCTATAAGATGCATCCTACTGAAAAGAATAAAATCGTCATCGACGAAGAAGTCGCCCCCATCGTCCGGCGGATCTTTTCCATGGCCCTGGACGGCATAAGCTGCCGCAAAATTGCGACAACCCTAAACAACGAAGGGATTCCAACCCCAGCGACCTACGCCAATCTGCCGGTGGGAAATCCCGGACCCTATACTGGTCTGTGGAGCAGCGAACGAATCTCCGATATGCTGCAAAATGAAACCTACATTGGAAACATGGTTCAAGGGCGAATGGTGAAGGTCAACTACAAGTCCAAGAAGTGCCTGCGTCAGCCAAGAGAAAAATGGGTGATCGTCGAGAACACCCACGAACCACTTGTTGACCGGGAGACATTTCAAAAGGTGCGTCTGCTGGTAGAAAGCCGCAAGCACACCCGGAGCAGAACCTACGACTTTCTTCTGAAGGGACTGATCTGCTGCCACGAATGCGGCTATCCCCTGGCCACCCTGAACCGCAAAAACGCCGCCGGCGAGGAACGTCTGTTCTTCGTCTGCCACACCTACCAACGGTTCACCAAAGCCGGTGTGTGCTCCTGCCATTCCATCAAGGAGAAAACCGTCACCGATGCCGTCATCGCAAAAGTCCGCCAGCTGTGTGCAGCCTACCTTGATCCTGCTATTCTTTTTCCCATAGCTCGGAAAGCCGTGGAGGAAGCCAGCGCCGCTGACAGCACCGAGTCGGAGATTCAATCCCTGGGAACCCGGATCGAAACCATAACGGCAAACCTCGACAGGATGTACATGGATAAGCTGGCCGGGATTCTGTGCGAAGCCGATTTCCAGCGGATCTACCTGAAGGTCAAAGCAGACCGCGCCAAGCTGGAGGAACAGCTGAGGATCCTCGAAAAAAAGAAAGAATCCCCCACCAAGGTGGAGGATGAATCAAGGGCTCTGGTTCAGCGCTTCATCGATAAAGCCTGCGCCAGCCGGGAGCTGCTGGTCAGCCTCATCGAGCGCATTGAGCTCAGCGAGGACAAACAAATCTATATTATTTTCCGCTTCAAACAGCTGGACTCTCCGGCGTTTGGAGCATAATAAAAACTTTTCACCGTTTACAATAGCCGGGGTGCGATACATAGCTTCTGCTGATGCCAATGGCCTGGGCAACCTCACGCTGACGCTGGGCCGTGCGGCCCTCCAGGCCGTAGCGCAGGCAGATCACCTGCCGTTCCTGGTCGGACAGACAATCCTGTACCGCGCTCCGAACCCGTCGGACATCCTCCTTCACCATGATCCGATCCAGCAGATCGTCATCCTCCCGAATTACATCCATCAGCGACAGCGCGTTGCCATCGGTGCCGGATTCGATGTAATCCGACAGCGAAACGTCCTGACTGCTCTTTTTCCGGCTCCGGAAGTGCATCAGGATTTCATTTTCAATACACCGGGACGCGTAGGTGGCAAGGCGGATGTTTTTGTCCATCCGGTAGGTGCTGACAGCCTTGATCAGACCGATGGTGCCGATGGAGATCAGGTCGTCCTGATCCGACTCGCTGGCGTAGTACTTCTTCATAATGTGCGCCACCAGCCGCAGGTTCCGTTCGATCAGAACGTTCCGGGCATCCTGGTCACCTTGGGTGGCAAGATTCAGATAGTGGTTCTCTTCCTCAGAGGTCAGTGGTTTGGGGAAGCTTCCGGTGGACAGCCGCAGAGGGATCATCCCGCCCAGTGCAAGCCATAGGATAGACATATCCCATCACCTCCGCCATCAGCCTATTCCCGACAGCAAGTCCCTATTCTTCCAAAAAACAACAGAGGTTGTCTTTCTAATGCTCATAATAAAGCAGCCTGGCGCAATTTAGACCGGCGAGCGTCAGGCTGTTTTATTAAGCGTTAGTATAAGATCAATCATCCTCGAACATCGTCTTCTGTCCTGTGATGGGCTTCAGCTTCCGAAGCTCCTCAGGCGTGTACCCACGGTTGACACATTTACGCGTGTGATCATTCAGCTCCCGGTAAAGAGAAAGAAAGACATTCAAATCTTTTTTCTTTTCAAATTGCAGCCCTTCTTCCCCTAGAATATCCAGAGTATCTTCCAGTCCCATGCCAACCTCACACAGCTCCTGAAGACACATAAGTATGCTTTCCACATCTTCATTGCATTCCAGAATCGTTTTCAGGAACTTCCGCATGGCTTTGACCTGAACCGTGTTGGGATGGTAGTCCGGCTTTGCATACCGGAGGAAATCCTCTTTCTGAAGAACACGGAAAGGTGTATCTCCCTGTAATTGCATGAAAATATAATAATCATCGATGTCATTGGCATACACATACTCCGCTACAATCTCCCAGTCCAGCGGCGTGTCCATAGGCGCATGGTTTTTCAGAGCGTCGCAATTAAGGATCGAGAACGTTCTGTAGTCGTGGCGAAGTATTTCCGCAAATTCCAGAAACAATTCTTCGGAAATCGGACTGTTGTGCCTGTTGTAAATTTCCAGAAGCTTTCGCAAGGGGATCACACCGTAAAGCCTTGCCGCAGCCTCAAAGTAGTCCCACAGCCGATTCTTCACTCCCTGCGGCATCGGTAATTCTTCAAGTGCCTTAAAGGTTTCCGTTGCGGAACGCAGCGTCGGAAATCCTTCGTAGTCATAATCCGGCCAAATATCTTCATCTTCAGTGGGAGGCGGAAAATTGGCATCTGTGAAAATCCCTGGTTGTTTTGGGTCGATCGGAATGATAGGAATATCATCTTCCATATCCCACACTTCTTCGTCCCAATCATCATAATCCGGATACTGCTCCGGAGCTTCTCCTACACTGCGGATCACACCGGGAATATCCGTCTTTTCATCGATTTCCCGAAGCACCTTGCATTGGAACACCCATTCGTCGCCAAAATCAAACAGGTACAGAAACTTCTTTCCCTTCGCAACACCGGCTTTCTGCAGGGAATACCGTTTTGTCAGCCGGTCTGCCGGCTCACTCTTGGACGATACATAACAATCCCATTGACTCCACCGTTTGTTGTCCATGAAAAAAGCGTGCATATGATCATCTTCAAATTCAAATGCATTCAGAATTGTCTGGTGCAGCCTAAATAAGGTATCGGATGCACTGATCTGAATATGGCGGTAACAGCCTGTCCCTAATGATACACTGATCACATAGCTTCCCATGATTTGTCCCTCTTTCTATATTCGCTGGGCAAAACCCCTGCTTTGCCGAGCCACATATTTTATTGTTTCTGTCAGTTCCTCGCTGAAGCCATCCAGATCCTCTTCCCGGATGATTTCATGGAGGAGCAAAGATATCAGGTTGGAATACATCTGGCTTCTGCGCATATCTGCCACAACTCCAACACTAATCTTGTCCCGGCGGATTCTCTCTTCCAATTCCCAGAATTTATCTGAAGCATTTCCTTCTCCCGAAAGGAGCCGGATGTATTCCTGATTCAGCTTATCCATATGGGCTTCCTGCCAAATAGGCAGCTTCTTCCGAAACAGCTTCCAGTCCTGTTCTTTTATCTGATACATATTTTCGCTCCTCTCTAAGACAACTTCGCCTATGGCACAAAACAGGATTTAGGGAAGCTCTGAATAAATCGGCAAGAGCAGATGGCGAGAGATTTTGGCCCAAATTGAAGTTTGGAAAGCGGAGGAATACTTTGTGTATTTCCCGGTTTTCAAACGGATAAGTTGGGTCAAAAGATCCGTCAGCTGCCGCAGACGATTTATTCAG
>JAFVMW010000087.1 GCA_017506735.1 Oscillospiraceae bacterium
CGGATACGAAGCCATTATCATCAACAACAACCCGGAAACGGTATCCACGGATTACACCTGCTCGGACAAGCTGTACTTTGAACCTCTGACAGCAGAGGATGTGATGAACATTATTCTGCTGGAACAGCCGGAGGGCGTGATCGCCAGTTTGGGCGGCCAGACCGCCATCAACCTTGCCCAGCCATTGACCGATCTGGGTGTGAAGATCATCGGCACCGACTGCGCCGCCATTGAAAAGGCGGAGGACCGGAACGCTTTTGAGAATCTGCTCAACGAGCTGAATATTCCCAGAGCCAGGGGTAAAGCAGTAACGAAAATTGAGGACGGCGTTGCGGCTGCCAGGGAAATCGGATACCCGGTGCTGGTGCGTCCCAGCTTTGTTCTGGGCGGACGGGCCATGCAGATCGTCGCGGAAGAACAGCAGCTGCGCCATTATCTGCACACCGCCGTAGAGATCGATACGGACAAGCCTGTTTTGGTGGACAAGTATATCCGGGGCAAGGAGGTGGAGATCGACGCAATTTGTGACGGAGAAAATGTCTTTGTACCCGGTATTATGGAGCTGGTGGAACGCACCGGTGTTCACTCCGGTGATTCCATTTCTGTATATCCGTCCTTCTCCATTTCGGGCAGGGTCAAGGGTATGATCCTGCAATACGCGAAGAAACTGGGCCCCGCCATTGGCATCAGGGGACTGTTTAATATCCAGTTCATCGTGGACGCCAACGAGGATGTGTATATTATTGAGGTCAATCCCCGGTCATCCCGGACGGTTCCGTTTCTGAGCAAGGCTACCGGGTATCCGCTGGCGGATATCGCCACATTGGTCGCCCTCGGACACAGCCTGAAGGAGCAGGGCATGGATGTGCTGTATCCCGACGAAAAGAAGCGCTGGTATGCAAAGGCTCCTGCCTTTTCCTTCTCAAAGCTCCGTGGCCTGGATGCTTACCTCTCCCCGGAAATGAAGTCCACCGGCGAGGCCATCGGCTATGACAGCTCCCTGACCCGGGCTCTTTACAAGGCATTACAGGCTTCCGGTGTGAAGCTGCAGAACTACGGCACGGTCTTTGCCACGATCTCCGACGCGGACAAGGAGGAGGCTCTGCCCCTGCTGCGCCGGTTCTATCGGCTGGGCTTCAACCTGGAAGCCACGGCAGGCACGGCGGCATTCCTGAAAAAACACGGCATCCGCACCCGTGTCAAAGCCAAGGTAGACGATGGTTCCACAGAAATTCTCGACACCATCCGGCAGGGCCATGTGACCTATGTGATCAACACCATGGATGTTCGCTGCGAGGACATTCACTCCGGCTCCAGCCAGATCCGCCGCTGCGCCGTGGAAAACGGTGTGACCATGCTCACCGCGCTGGATACAGTCCGTGTGCTGCTGGATGTGCTGGAGGAGATCACGCTGGGAATATCCACCATCGATGCAGGATAGGAGGAAATATGGAATTTTGCGCCAGGAAAACAAAAGAAGCCCTGATCGTTTGGATCAGAGCATGGTTTGAGAAAAACGGACGGGACTGTAACGCGGTCATCGGCATTTCCGGCGGCAAGGACAGTTCTGTTTGTGCCGCACTGTGTGTGCAGGCGCTGGGAAAAGACCGGGTCATCGGTGTTCTGATGCCCAATGGAACACAACGCGACATTGCGGACAGCCGTCAGCTTGTGGAACATCTCGGAATCCGCAGTGTTACGGTCAATATTGCCGGTGCCGTGGATGCCATCCACGCGCAGCTCAGGACGGCCCGAATCGATGTGACCGCCCAGACGGAAATCAATCTGCCTCCCAGGATCCGGATGTCCGTGTTGTATGCAGTGTCCCAGTCTATGAACGGACGGGTCATCAACACCTGCAACCTGTCCGAGGACTGGGTGGGCTATTCCACCCGTTACGGCGACAGCGCCGGAGATGTATCTCTGTTGGGAAAACTGACCGTTCAGGAGGTAAAGGCATTGGGCCGGGAAATGGGCCTGCCTGAAAATCTGGTGGAGAAAACACCCTCCGACGGGCTTTGCGGCAGCAGCGATGAGCAGAAGCTGGGCTTTTCCTATGCTGTTCTGGATCGATACATCCGTGAGGGCGATTGTAAAGATCCTATGATCCGTGAAAGAATCGACGAACTGCATCGTGCAAATCGGTTCAAACTGGAACTGATACCGGTGTTCGGGTCCGGTCTGGAAGAAAAGGCATGACCAGGAATCTAAATGCTGTTTCCACTGCTATCGGAAACAGCATGGAAGCCTTGTCCTGAAAGAGCGATTCGGCAAGAAAAAAAACGGACGAAGCTGCGAGAACGTATTGTAAACCCTATCGTGGCAACACCGCCTCCCACCGCCCACCGCATCCGGGAATCCGAACTGTATACCAGGGTACGGCAGTACGCAGAGGAACTGCGGGATTAGTGGATCGCAGATCAGGCTGACCTGCAGCGGCTCCACCGACTGTGGGAAATGAAGCGTCCGGCGATCAATTCCCACATTGCTGATCTATATGATGAAATCCAGCGGCTGGAGCAGGAGATTAACGGGATATTGATGGAGAAGATTACCGCTGTCCAGCAATTCACTCATACTGAACGAATCAAATCCATACCGGGTAGTAATTCGCTCACCACTTGTACCCCAGTAGACCACCCTGTCCTTTTCACCCTGAAGAAATGCGGATAAACTCAGCATACCTCCCTCAA
>JAFVMW010000010.1 GCA_017506735.1 Oscillospiraceae bacterium
CGCTTCAGCGCAATGGTACGTTTTTTACCTCACCCGTCTTTTCAAAATGCGTTGCATTTTGAAAATCCACCCTCCCCAAAGGGGAGGGCATCGGGCGTGCAATGCACGCCCCTACGGGGGTATCCCGTTACATCTACAAACTCCAATTTGCAGATATGTTGTTGTCGAGCAGTTTCAACTCGCAGGACAACTACAAATGCACCTGCGCACGAATCGCCCGTGGGGGCGTCCCCACAACTCCAATTCTCCCATTTCTCCTTTCGGCTTCCTCTGCTGGAAAAATCTGAACCATCTGTGAATTTTCGCCGAACGGTTTACAACCTCCCTCCTCTGTGGTAATATAATAGATACGATTGATTCCGGAGCAGGAATTCCTGCGGCAGGCCTTGGGGAGATGAGACAATGAGCTTCGACAACACCTATGTACAAATCGATCTGGATGCCATCCGGGAGAATCTTCTGGAGGTTCACCGCAAGACCGGAACCAAGGTCATGGCGGTGATCAAGGCCGATGCCTACGGACACGGCGCGGTTCAGGTTGCCCGGCACATTCAGGAGGACTGCGCCTTCTTCGGCGTCAGCTCCCTGACGGAAGCCATGGAGCTTCGCCAGGCCGGTCTGGACAAGCCCATTCTGATCCTGGGCCACACGCCGGTAGACGGCTATTCCCGGGCGGTGGCTATGGATGTCCGCATTGCCATTTTCAAGCTGGAGGATGCCCTGGCCCTGTCAAGGGTGGCACAGATTCATCACAAAACAGCCCACATCCATCTGGCTGTGGACACCGGCATGAGCCGCATCGGCTTCGAGGCCACACCGGAATCGGCAGACCTGTGCCGACAGATCGCGGAGCTTCCCAATCTGGAGGTGGAGGGCCTGTTCAGCCATTTCGCCACCGCCGACTGTGCCGATCTGACCCGGGCCAAAGCCCAGGCAGCGCGGTTTGAGGCCTTTACCGGAATGCTCCGGGAACGGGGCGTTTCCGTTTCCATCCGGCATCTGAACAACTCCGCCGGTCTGATGAATTTTGATGGACAGTATGATCTGGTCCGTTCCGGCATCGTCACCTACGGTCTGTACCCCAGCGAGGAGGTGGACCCGGCGCTGCTGCCCCTGCGCCCTGCCCTGAGCTGGTACAGCCGGATTTCCCACATCAAGACCCTGCCTGCCGGCCGGGAAATCAGCTACGGCGGCACCTATGTGACTGCCGCCCCCACCAAGGTCGCCACCATCACCGTTGGCTATGCCGACGGCTATAGCCGGAGCCTGTCCGGCAGATTCTATGTGCTGATCCGGGGCAAACGGGCTCCCATTCTGGGCCGGGTGTGCATGGATCAGATGATGGTGGATGTAACCCATATCCCCGATGTGACCTGCGACGATCCCGTGACCCTGGTGGGCCGGGACGGCGACGAGGTCATCACCGTGGAACAGATCGCCCAGGTCGCGGGCAGCTTTAACTACGAATTCATCTGCTCCATCAGCCGCCGGGTGCCCCGGGTCTACTACCGGGACGGCGCCAAGGTACGGGTGGTGCATTATCTATTGGACAATTTCTGACCCTGTTTTCGGAGGAAACAACTGCTATGGCAAAAAAACTTTACGGCAACACCCGGAATTCTGACGGATCTGACCGGTCCAAAAGGCACCGGCAGAAGCGGAAGAAGGCCTCCGGTCTGAAAAAGCTGGCTGTGGTGCTGGCGCTGATCCTGTTTGTGGAGCTGGCCTACTGCCTGGTGATCTTCACGGATCTGATCCCCCCCATTGCCCATCTGCGGACCATGTACATCGAAACCGCCATGTCCACCATGCGCCATCAGTGGCTTGCAAAGGCCCTGATTCCCGGTGATGTGGTGCAGGAGGTCATTGACCGGATCAACCAGGCCCAGATGAACCAGGTGGGCGTGAATTCCGGCTGGGAGGATGTGCAGAAGCCTACGGAAGAGATCCACTCTCCCTCCTCCGGCTTCTCCAAGGACGCGGCCGCGGCGCTGCTGAATCAGATCGCACAGAATCTGGCCCCCAGCAAGGAAGAAAGTGAATTCTTCGACCTGTTCTACGAGCTGGACCGGGATTCCGTGCTGGATTACACCCGTTCCCATCCGGAAACCGTGGAAAACGGCTGGGAAAACTACTGGGTAAACGAGGCCGGTCTGGAGGACAAGGGCACCACCATGAAAACCATCCATGGCGACCAGGTGCTGGCCATCGATGCCGCCAATGGCCTGCTGGTGGTCCGTGTCACCGGCACAGGCTACAAGGGCGCACTGGTCATCGGCAAGGACCCCTCCCGTCTGACCTGCGGCGTGGCGAAATATCTGGGCGAAATGGGCCAGCGTGCCGGTGACATTGCCCAGCGGTATAACGGCCTGGTGGCCATGACCGCCTCCGGCTTCGGCGACGGCGAGAACGTGGTGGAAGGCTCGGATCTGGCAGGCGGCTGTATGTCCCAGGGCAGGGTCTACGGTGAGCATTACACCCAGAAGGGCTACAAGCGGATCGAGCTGCACACCGACAACCGGCTCTACATCCGGGATGCCTACTCTGGCTACAGCCGGGACTGCACCGACGCTTCCGAGTGGAAGCCTGCGCTGATCGTGGACGGACGGATCGTGGTATCCGCCGCCGACGGCTTCACCTCTGTCAACCCCCGGGCCTGCCTGGGCCAGACCAGAGATGAATCCATTCTGATGCTGGTAATCGAGGGCCGAAATCTGGACTCCCTGGGCACCGATGCCTCGGAGTGCGCCAACATCCTGTCCCGGTACGGCGCTTACCAGGCCATGAACGTGGACGGAGGCACCAGCGCAATTCTGTGGTATCATGGCGAGTATATCACCAAATGCTCCAATGAGGCCCTTCCCGAGGGCCGCCATCTGCCCAACGCATGGATCTATTCCGCGGAACCGATTCCCGATCCCTGAGTTGTCCACACAGACTGGTATATCCTCCGGCAATAAAAATTCCATTGCTTTTACCGCCGGGGCATTAGGGATACCGCCCTCCTACGACTTGATATTTAGGGAACCTCTGAATAAATCGTCTGCGGCAGCTGACAGATCTTTTGACCCAACTTATCCGTTTGAAAACCGGGAAATACACAAAGTATTCCTCCGCTTTCCAAACTTCAATTTGGGCCAAAATCTCTCGCCATCTGCTCTTGCCGATTTGATCAGAGCCTCCTTAGACTTTAGGCAGAGTATCATTTTTTGATACTCTGCCTAAACACATCTTAACTTAATGACATTGAACCTAACGGTTCCCTCTCCCGCCGAATTCGTTCACAGGAGTTTTTTTCGACAGTCCGATTAATTTCACTTATTGATCCTGCTGTTTTTCCTTTGCTATCTGGGCAGCCATATCGCCAAAGCCCTTTGCCATGGACACAAACTCGCTGGGGATCATCATAATCGTGGTTGTATTGTGCTCTGCGCCTACCTCGGTAATCATCTGCATCCGGCGAAGCTCCAGAGAAAACGGATTATCGGTGATCTCCTGAGCTGCTTCCGACAGCATACGGGAGGCCTCTGCTTCACCCTCTGCCTTGATAATACGAGCCCGCTTTTCACGCACTGCTTCCGCTTCCTTGGCCATAGCACGCTGCATGGATTCGGGAATCTCCACATCCTTCATCTCTACCATTTCCACTTTGAGACCCCATGGATCGGTAATCTCATCCACAATTTTCCGAACAGAAGCATTGATCTCATCCCGGTTCTTCAGTACATCATCCAGGTTATTTTGTCCAATAACATTCCGCAGCACTGTCAAAGAAGCCTGGAAAATCGCCTCTCTAAAGTCCGAAACAGCCAGAATTGCCTTCTGAGGATCAGTAATACGATAGTACAGCACCGCATTCACCCGGATGGTAACACTGTCACGGGTCACAGTGTCCTGGGCATCCACATCCACTGTCCTGGTTCGGATATCAACGGTTCTTCGCAGGGATATGAAAGTAGGCAACCAAATAATTCCTGGGCCGCGAACACCGCGAAAACGACCAAGAATAAACACAACTGCTTTCTGATATTCCTGCACCAGTGACAGTCCGGACAAAAACCAGACCACTACCAAAAGCAAAATAACGCCCAGAATGATCCATACCATACGCTATACCTCCTGTATTATTTTAGAATACAAATATTATACCCTTCCGCATTACCTATGTAAAGCAAAATCTGTGCGTTTTCCCGGGAATGCCCATTTACGCCAAACTTGTTTTCTGTCAGTCCTCCATGGTTGCATAGCGATAGGCCTGCTCAAAATCCTTCAGCGCTGCGTAGCAGAGCTGGAGCTTCCGGCGCACTGCTTTGGGCATGGTCTGCTCCACCGTGTGGAAGCATTCCGCCGCCCTCCGGTATTCCTGCTGACCGAACAGGGCATCTCCCATCCGGCAGTACCACTGCACATCCCGGAGGTCCAGTGCCTCCAGATACCGCCGGGCATCGGCAAACCTGCCCTCTGAAAGCGCCTGCTCGGCCTTCAGGGAAAGGGCATCGTCCTCCGGAATCCTGTCTGCTCCGGCACCTGTCCGGGCGGCCAGAATGGCGATTCTCCGGGTCAGCTCCGGGGTAGGATAGGGACAGGCCATCGTCTGCGCCTGGGCGCTCAGCTCCCGGGCGTAGGGCAGCCGCCCGTCAGAAGCAGCCTGCTCCGCCAGGGAAAGGGTTGCCAGCAGCCGCAGCATGGAACACTCCCGGCCCAGCACCTCCCCCTCCGGCACGCCGGACAGCTCCTTCAGGCATTGCCGCCAGGCCCCTGCGTCATACTGCCTCCGGGCCTCCCGAAGGGATTCCCAGCCCGGCACCTGAGGGCCATCCTCCCCCAGAAAATAGCCCAGGGGCTTCCCCAGAGTTTTGGACAGATACACCAGGGTATCCAGGGAGGGCTTGGCCTTGTCGTGTTCCAGGAAGGAGAGCATATTCCGGGTCATGTGTTCCCCGGCGGCCTGCCGCTGGGAAAGCCCGGCTTCCTCCCGGGCTCTGTAGATCCGCTGTCCGATGGTCATTGTTTCCCCTCCAGGTAAAATTCATTTACCCCATTGTACCATACCCCAACCGAAAATGCCACAGCGAATTTTTGTACCAATCGTTTCTCCCTTCCGACACACCGGCCCACGAAAAAAACGGGAGCATCACGCTCCCGTTTCGTTTTATACCGCTTCCTTGACGACGCAGACGCCGTCCACCAGGTTGGCCATTTCCAGGGTACCTTCAATGACCAGCTCGTGCTCCATCAGGTCAGTGATGATGACAACGCCGGGCTTGCAGTCGATGCGCACCACGTTCTTCATCATAATGTTCTCAGGCTTCAGGGTGTTCTTGTAGACAGTAGACAGGCACATAATATGATCCTCCTTAATGAATATCCAGGCTGGCCAGCACCATGCTCAGGCGCATATTGGCCTTTTCGTAATCAGACACCGCGGCCATAACCTGCTGGTAGGCAACGGGGTTTCCGGCCTTCTGAAACTGGTCCGCCAGCTTCGCCAGCTCCCGGGTATGGGCGGCGTTGTGGTTTGCCATGTATTTCATCAGGGCGGTCAGTTCCTCCATGGGGGTATGCTCGCAGGGTGTGGCACAGCTGCCGCAGCCGCCGGAGCAGGTATGGGAATGATCTTGATGCATGGGAATCCCTCGCTTTTCCGTTTGGTTTATTTTATTATAAACGCCCGGAGGCAGGATGTCAAAGAAAAAATCTGTGTCGAAATATCCCCGGGGTGAGGTTGCGTCCCGGTGCATTTCCTGCTATAATAGCCAAAATACGAAAGGAGGTCCGTTCCATGGACGATCATATCCATTCCGGTTCCCATTCCCACATCCACGAAAACCAGAAGGCTGTGGTCAACCGCCTGGCCCGGGCCATCGGTCATCTGAACAAGGTCAAACGGATGGTGGAGGAGGGCTGTGACTGCTCGGATGTGCTGGTGCAGCTTGCCGCCGTCCGCAGCGCCCTGGACAATACCGGCAAGGTGATCCTCAACGACCACATCCGCCACTGCATGGTGGACGCGGTCCAGGAGGGCAACGAAGACGCCATCGATGACCTGTGTTCTGCCATCGAAAAGTTTATGAAATGACCGAAACGCCATTGCACAACCGCAGTGGCGTTTCTGATATTTCATGGGAAAATGCGTTTGGCGAGCCAAAGGCTCCCCTTAAGGGGAGCTGGCCGCGAAGCGGACTGAGGGGTGGAAGGTTGCAATTACGCACCACTTCCGTCCCGTGGGCTTTCACCCCTCCGCCCAGTGTGCGCACTGGGCACCTCCCCTCAAGGGGAGGCTTTAGGCCCGCCAAACCCCAATTTGCAGATATGTTGTTGTCGAGCGGTTTCAACTCACAGGGCAGCTACAAACGCACCTGCGCACGAATTGTCAGCGGCGACTCGCCGCCAAACTCCAATCTGCCTTTCCGAGGTTTCTGCTTGCAATACACTTCAATTTGTCATATAATGGATTTGATACGATTAAAAAATGCCCCAAGGAGTATCTTTTTATGAAACGAGTCATTACCTACGGTACCTTCGATCTGCTGCATTACGGCCACATCAATCTCCTGCGCCGGGCCAAGGCTCTGGGAGATTATCTGGTGGTGGGTCTGTCCACCGATGAGTTCAACTGGAACGAAAAGCAGAAAAAGTGCTATTTTTCCTACGAACAGCGCAAGGCCCTGCTGGAATCCATCCGGTATGTGGATCTGGTGATCCCTGAGGAAAACTGGGATCAGAAGCGCACCGATGTTCACGAGTACCATATCGACACCTTCGTCATCGGCGACGACTGGAAGGGTCATTTCGATTTTCTGGAGGAAGAGGGCTGCGAAGTGGTCTACCTTTCCCGGACTCCGGAAATCTCCACCAGCAAGATCAAGGAAGATCTGCACTAAGGGAGGAAACCGCAATGAAAACTGTTATGCTGGTCTTCGGCACCCGGCCCGAAGCCATCAAGATGTGTCCCCTGGTGAAGGAACTGAAGTCCCGTCCCGGTCTGAACACCGTGGTCTGCGTCACCGGTCAGCACCGGCAGATGCTGGATCAGGTTCTGGAAACCTTTGAGGTAACGCCCGACTACGACCTGTCCATCATGAAGGACAAGCAGACCCTGTTCGATGTGACCACCAACATTCTCAACCGGATCAAGGCCGTTCTGGAGGAAGTACGCCCGGATGTGGTTCTGGTTCACGGCGACACCTCCACCACCTTTGTCACGGCTCTCGCCTGCTTCTACCTGCAAATCCCCGTGGGCCATGTGGAGGCCGGACTCAGAACCCACAACATCTATTCCCCCTACCCCGAGGAGTTCAACCGCCAGGCCGTGGGTCTGGTGGCCCGGTATCACTTCTCTCCCACGGAAACCGCCAGACAGAATCTGCTGAACGAGGGCAAGAACCCGGACCACATTTACGTCACCGGCAACACCGCCATTGACGCGCTGAAAACCACCGTCCGGGAAAGCTATACCCATCCGGAGCTGGAGTGGGCCGCTGACAGCCGTCTGATCCTGCTCACCGCCCACCGCCGGGAGAATCTGGGCCAGCCCATGTACCAGATGTTCCGGGCCATCAAACGGGTGGTGGACGAGCTGGGAGATCTGAAGGTCATCTACCCCATTCACATGAATCCCCTGGTGCGGCAGGTGGCGCAGGATGTGTTCGGTGACGACGACCGGTTCCACATCATCGAGCCTCTGGATGTGCTGCATTTCCACAATTTCCTGGCCCGGAGCCATCTGATCCTCACGGACTCCGGCGGCATTCAGGAGGAGGCTCCCAGCCTTGGCAAGCCGGTGCTTGTGATGCGTGACACCACCGAGCGTCCCGAGGGCGTGGCCGCCGGAACCTTGAAGCTGGTAGGTACCGACGAAGAAGTGGTCTATCAGGAGATGAAACGGCTGCTCACCGACGAAACCGCCTACAACGCCATGTCCCACGCCTCCAATCCCTACGGCGACGGCTTCGCCAGCCAGCGGATCGCGGATATTCTGGAGCGGGACTGATTTGATTCGTTCTGTTCATCGAAATCCATCCACACAGGCGCATTGCAACACGCAATGCGCCTGTTCCACAAAACTGAGGTGATTCCACAATGAAACCCTGCATCATTTTCGGAGCGGCCGGCTTTGACGGACTGCTCTGCCCCATCCCGGATCATGCCCTGACCATTGCCGCCGACGGCGGTCTGCGCCACACCCAGGCCCTGGGGCTTTCCCCGGATGTGATTCTGGGGGACTTCGACTCCCTGGGCTATGTGCCGGAGGACTCCCGGGTGTTCCCGGTGGAGAAGGACGACACGGACTCCATGCTGGCGGTACGGCTGGGTCTGGACCGGGGCTGCACCGAATTTTTCCTCTACGGCGGACTGGACGGCCCACGGCTTGACCATACCGTTGCCAATTTCCAGACCCTGGCCTACCTCGCCACCCATGGCGCCCGGGGCTGGCTCATTGGAAAGGATACCATCGTCACCGTGGCCAGCCGGGAGACCCTGTCCTTCGACGACAAGGCGGAAGGCATCCTCTCCCTGTTTGCTCTGGGCAATGCAGTCCGGGATGTGACCATCACGGGGCTTCACTATCCCCTGGAACGGGGTACCCTGACCCCGGATTTCCCCCTGGGGGTCAGCAACCACTTCACCGGCCGGGACGCTTCCATCACCGTGGGGGAGGGTCTGCTGCTTATGCTGTGGGACCGGGCCTGTGGTCTGCCCCGGAGGACTGGCTTATGCTGACCTACGAACTGAAAAAAGCCCCGGGGCAGCCCCTGTACGAGAGCCTGTACCGGTGCATCCGGGAGGACATCCTCTCCGGAAAGCTTGCTCCCGGGGAAAAGCTCCCCTCCAAACGGGCTTTGGCGGAGCATCTGGAGGTCAGCAAAATCACGGTGGAGGGTGCCTACGCCCAGCTTCTGGCGGAGGGCTTCATTCGCTCCGTGGAAAAGGTGGGTTTTTTTGTGGAGCAGACCGACCATATGCAGCCCATCGACCTTCCGAAACCGCCTCCGCCCCAGGAACCCCCTGCCTGGCCCGTGGAACTGACCTCCAATGCCGCCGCCACCGGTTTCCCCTTCACGGTCTGGATGCGGCTCCAGCGGCAGGTCATGCTGGACTACGGCGACCGGCTGCTGGCCCCTCTGCCCAGCCAGGGCTATCCGGAGCTGCGGCTGGCCATCGCCGATCATCTGGCCCAGTTCCGGAACATGGCGGTGGACCCGGGGAACATCCTCATCGGCGCGGGCACCGACTTTCTGTATAACCTCCTGCTCCAGCTACTGGGTCGTGACAAGGTCTATGCCGTGGAGGAGCCGGGCTATCAAAAAATCCGGCAGATCTACAACGCCGGCGGCGTGACCTGCGTCAGCGCCCCCATGGATTTTGACGGCGTGATTCCCGAGGGTCTTGACAATGCCCATGTGCTCCACTGCTCCCCCTCCCACCATTTTCCCACCGGCATCGTCACCCCTGCCCGGCGGCGGCAGCAGCTTCTGGAATGGGCTTCCGCCCGGCCGGACCGGTATATCATTGAGGACGACTACGATTCCGAGTTCCGCTTCCACGCCCATCCGGTGCCGGCCCTGCAAACCATGGACCGGGAGGGCCGGGTGATCTATGTGAATACCTTCTCCAAAACCCTGGCCCCCTCCATCCGAATCAGCTACATGATCCTGCCCCCGGCACTGATGGCGCATTACCGGAACACCCTGGGCTTTTATTCCTGCACCGTTCCCAGCTTCGAGCAGTACACCCTGGCCCGGTTTCTGTCCCAGGGGCATTTTGAAAAGCACATCAACCGGATGCGCAAATTCTACCACAGCCGCCGGAACCGGGTCATTGACATTCTGTCCTCCGCCCCCTACGCCGACAAGCTCACCATTCTGGAGCAGGATGCCGGCCTCCATTTCCTGCTCCGGGTGGATACGCGCCTGCCGGACGCTGCGCTGACGGCCCTGTGCGAGGAATCCGGCATCCGGATTCGAAGCCTGGGGGAATACTATACCGGCCCCATCCCCGGCTGGGCAGAGCATTGCCTCGTGGTGAACTACTCCGGCCTCCGGGAGGAAAATCTCCCCTCTGCCCTGGAGCGTCTGGCCCATGCCCTTGAAAACCACCCGGAATTGTGGTATGATGTTAGATAATCCATTCTGATGCCCCGAAGGAGTCTGTTTATGAAGAAACACTGCCTGCTTCTGGCCCTGTGCCTGATGCTTTCCATATGTACCGCCTGCTCGAAAACCCCTGCCGAAACCACCGCGCCTTCCCTTCCCCCGGTCACCGCTCCTCAGGAAACCGTTCCCCCGGTGACGGAGCCGCTGCTGGGCAACGGCAAATTCACCATGGAGCTGCCCAAGGGCTTTGTGGAAACGGAGAACTCCGCCAGCCGCTGGGTTTACCTGAGTCCCAACGCGCCGGAGGATCATTCCCTGGTCTCGGTGGAGCTGGTTCCTATGGATGAGGAGATTCTCTCCATGTCCACCGCCGAATACAAGCAGCGGATCGATGTGACCCTGACCGGCACCTCCCAGGCCAAGCGCTTCAAGCTCATCGACCTGTGGCAGGAGGATGTGGACGGCTTCCCTGCCGTGGTCAGCGAATACAATCTGGTGTACGATGACTACATTTCCCACATTTACCGCTATGAGATCGTGTGCAAGGGCTTCCACTACGTCTTTACCTTTGACGATGCCAGCGACGGAAACGACTGGCTGGAGCATTTTTCCACCATGATCGATTCCGTCAAGCTTGCGCACACCGAAGGCGGCACGGAGCTGAATTTCTCGGAAATGACGGAATACACCCTGGACTGCGGCCTGCATCTGTTCGCGGAGGCCGGTCTGATGGAGCTGGAGGCCTACGGCTTCCGTGGGTGCCTTGGCAGCCGGAACTGCATCCTGCTGTTCCTGTCCGATGACAAGCAGGCCAACAATCTGGCCGATATGCGTCTGGAGGACTACGCCCAGCTGCTTCGGCAGAACAACGATCTGGATGCCTTCTCCCGGGATGCCTACAACAACCTCTACACCAGCTTCCGCACCACCGACGAGGATGGAAACGAATACTACAATATGCTCTTCCTGAAGGAAACGGAGGGTGCCTTCTGGGTCTGCCAGATGGCCTGCCCCACGGTGTTCCAGGAAAGCTACCAGAGGGAATTCCCCCTGTGGGCTTCCAGCATTACCCAGGGATAACATTTTTACGCCGCCGATCAAAACCGATCGGCGGCGTGATTGATTCATTTGTAGGGGACTGCCTCCTGGACGTCCCGCCCGGCGATTGGCAGATTGCCGCTTACGCGGCAACGGGGCGTCGGGGACGCCGCCCCCTACGGTCATACATACTTTGATCAGTCCTCGGGAAACAGCTCCTGCTGGCAGTATTTGATGATGGCCCGACGGGTGATGATGCCGATGAAGGTGTTCTTGTCGTCCACCACGGGAACAAAATTCTGGTGGGCGGAGCGCTCAATCAGCTCATGCATACTGGTGTTGACCTTGACGGGAACATTGTCCTTGTGGTGGGGGATATCCATAATCCGCAGCTGTTCTGCCTGATGCAGATCCAGTCTGCACAGATTTTTCAGCGCCCACAGCACATCGCCCTCGGTAAGGGCGCCGCAGTATTCGCCCTTTTTGTTCAGAATGGGCAGAGCGGCATAGTGGGTCACTTCCATTTTTTCCAGCGCCTGCCGCACGGTGAAATCCGCATTCAGATGGGCGCACATTGCCTTCGGTGTGAGAAAAAAGAGGATGTTGTTCATTGTTTGCTCCTTTACTTGGGTCGCCTGGGAGGAATTCCTCCACTATTGATATTATAGCACACCGCAGTTTGAAAGCACATAAAATATTTATGAATAACATCCGATTTCATGCCAAATTCCGTGGGCGGTATTTGGTTATTATTCACAGTTCTCTCCCGTAGGACATCCGGTAGAATCCCCATTCTCCCATCCGTTCCCCTGGCAAAAACAGGTGTAGAGGGCATTCTCCCGGCGTTTGTGGTATGATAAAGCCAGCAAACCACAAGGAGTGAGTCTTTTTATGATCAAACGCGTGAAATTACAGGATCGAGTCCTGCCGGACTATTGCCTGGGGGAGGAGATCACCAACACCGTCACCCACATTCTGGGGGGACTGGGCGGCGTTGCGGCCCTTACCCTGTGCCTGAGCAAAGCCATTGCCGTCCACGGCCCCATTGAGATTACCGCCTCCGTCATCTACGGCTGCTGTCTGATCATCCTCTACAGCATCTCCAGCATTTACCACGGTCTGAAGCCCTCCATGGCAAAAAAGGTCATGCAGGTGCTGGATCACTGCGCCATTTATTTCCTCATTGCCGGCAGCTATTCCATCATCACCCTGGGGGCCATCCGCCGGGCAGCCCCGGCCCTGGGCTGGGGAATGTTCGCTGTGGAATGGGTGCTTTGCACCATTGCAACGGTGCTGACCGCCATTGATCTGAAGCGGTATGAGGCCTTTTCCATGGTCTGCTATATCGGCATGGGCTGGGCCATTTTCCCCTTCATCGGACAGATCCACAGCATTCTGGGGTCCACCGGCTTCTGGCTGCTGCTGGGAGGCGGCATCGCCTACTCTGTAGGCGCGGTACTCTACGGCATCGGCTCCAAGGTTCGGTGGATGCACTCTGTGTTCCACGTGTTCGTGGTGCTGGGCAGCGTACTGCACTTCTTCGCCTTTTATTGGTACGGGATGTAAGATCACCGTCAAATTGGAGCTTGGCGGGCCAAAGGCTCCCCTCAGAGCCGCGACAGGGTTGCCCGCAGGCAACTGGCCGCAAAGCGGACTGATACTAACTCTTAATAAAACAGCCTGACACTCACCGGCCTAAATTGCACCAGAATGCGTTCTCCTTCTAGGTGGGCGGCAGCCCACCGTTGTCGTCGGCCTTTTCTGGCACAATTTATCCTCGCTGAGTGTCTAGGCCGTTTTATCAAGAATTAGGGAAGCTCTGATTAAATCGGCAAGAGCAGATGGCGAGAGATTTTGGCCCAAATTGAAGTTTGGAAAGCGGAGGAATACTTTGTGTATTTCCCGGTTTTCAAACTGAAAAGTTGGGTCAAAAGATCCGTCAGCTGCCG
>JAFVMW010000011.1 GCA_017506735.1 Oscillospiraceae bacterium
CCGGAACAGGTAACCGGGAACGGTGGTCATGCCGTCCTCAAGAACTGCGGTTGTCAGATTGTCGCAGCTGTTGAAGGGGCCGCCGTCACCATTGCGATTGCCAACGGACTCCAGTGTCTTGGGAATGGTGATGGAGGTCAGGCTGTCGCAGTTGCAGAACGCATTGGTGCCGATGTAGGTCAGCCCGGAGGGCAGAGTGACACCGGTCAGGGCGTCGTTATTTTTGAAGGCATCATTGCCAATGGTGGTGACGGGATAACCGTCAATGGTGTCGGGGATTACGAGGTTGGTGTCTGTACCGGAGTAGCCGGTGATGGTGGCGTTGCCGCTGCCGTCGGTGGTGTAGGTGAAGGTGCCGCTGCTGAGGACAGCGACTGCCTCCCGTGCGCCCAAAACAGTCGGGGCGTACAATACCACCATGGCGACGCACAGCACGCACAGAAGCATTGAGAAAACAGATCGTTTCATAGAAAAACTCCTCTCTTTGTTTGGGTTTATCATACCATGACTGAGGATTTCCGTCAACAACAGGAGCCGGGGAGTCCGGCAAAAAACCACCTCGTCTGCTGGATTCCGGATTGTGTTCCTCACGCCGGTATGGTATAGTAAAGTATCGAATTCGGAAAAGGGGGAAACCAATTATGCAAAAACGAATCCTTGCGTTGGTGCTGGCTCTGAGCCTGTGCCTGGGCTGTCTGCCGGCATACGCCCGGGCGGTAACCGAGGATGGCGGCACCCTGACAGATACCCTGAGCTGGGCGGTATATGACACCACCCTGACCATCTCCGGCACCGGCCCCATGCCGGATTATGACGATTACGAGGATACGCCCTGGGCGGACTATCACTGGGACATCACCCATGTGGTCATCACCGAGGGCGTGGAGCGGCTGGGCAGCTATGCCTTCGGCCGGTTCTGGGAACTGGAAGCGGTGGAGCTTCCCCACTCCCTGACCTCCATCGGCGATCATGCCTTTTATGACTGTGACGAGCTGACGGAGATCACCATTCCTGCCTATGTGGAGCAGATCCACAGCGGAGCCTTCTATTACAGCGGCATCCAGCAGTTTCATGTGGCGGAAGGAAACTCCACCTATTGCGACATCGACGGCGTTCTCTACTCCACCGACGGCAGCTGGCTGATGCTGTTCCCACCGGCCTATCCCGGAGGGCGCTACACCATCCCGGATCATGTGACCGGCATCGGCGACTATGCCTTCTGGAACAATGACGACCTGACCTACCTGTGCATTCCCTCGTCCGTGACGGAAGTGGGCGCTGCTCCCTTCCTGGATGCAACATTTGAAAGCGCTGGCCCCATGGGCAGCGGCTGCGCCCTGGAATACGGCTGGGAAAATGCCATTCCGGAATGGGTCTTATCCGGCATGAGTGTGTCGGAGTTTTATATTCCCGGCTCCATCACCTCCATTGGCACCTGTGCCATGCCCTATGTAGGTACCCTCTATTATGGGCTGAGTATGGAAGACTGGCTGACGCTGGAGGGCAGTGACGAGGTGGAGGCCGGCGAATATGTATTCAACTACATCCCCGGCACCCCGGAGGAAACCTATCCCATCGAAACCACCGTCCCCACGGAGCCGGAAGAAACGGAGCCTCCTGAAACAACGCCTGAAGAGGAGGAGCTGAGCTTCCCTCAGATGCCGGCGGATCAGGTGCTGGAGCTGGAGATCCCGGAGCCCAATATGGTCCACTGGTTCCAGTACACCCCGGAGCATACCGAGCGGTATGTACTGGGCACCTATCTCTTTGACAATTCCCACGATGTGATCCTGTGCATCTTTGAAAAGGACGGCACCGTGGTGGCTTCCGGAATTGACACGGAGGTTCGTCTGGAAGCCACCCTGGAGGCAGGGAAAACCTATGTGATCTCGGTGAGCTATGTGTACGGCGATACGGAAACCATCCCTGTCCTGCTGCGAACCTGCCACGATTACCGAAGCGAAGTGATTACCCCAGCCACCTGCTCGGCAGGGGGCCGGAGTCTGGAAACCTGCGCCGACTGCGGCTGCAGCCGGGAGGTGGACACAAAGCCTGCCCACAGCTTCTCCGACGGCATCTGCGTCCACTGCGGCTCGGACTGCGTGGCCCAGGGGGACTTCGGCCAGGGGCTCCACTGGCGTCTGTCCCCGGATGGTGTTCTAACGGTTTCCGGTGAGGGAACGATCCCCGAATATCTCCGGTTTGCAAGCGAACAGTTCTTCTGGTGGCCGGACCCTGAGAAGGAAAGCGCCCCCTGGGCGGCTTATGCCGATGAAATCCACTCCCTGGTGGTGGAGGACGGAATCACCTGTATCAGTGAATTTGCCTTCTGGGGCTGCGCTAATCTGAGTGAAGTTACCATGCCCGATTCCCTTGTGATGCTGTACCCCAGCTGCTTCTGGGAATGTCCGTCTCTGCGGGAACTGGTGGTGCCGGAGCGCGTGAACATGCTCAGAGGCACCTTCCGGGGGCTGGAAAAGCTCACCTTCCTGGGCCCGGTTCCCACCGATGCCGGGGACGCCTTCCGGGAATGCGAGGAGGGCATGATCCTGCTCTACCGGGGCAGTCAGGATGACTGGGCCGGTGCGCTGGCAAATATGGAACTGCCCCGAAACTGCTGGAGCTATGATCTGGAAACAATCATGGACCCGGCGGATTTCTCCTTTGACAAAACCGACTTCCGACTCTCTCTGGGGGGCGTTGCCCTGCTGGAGAGCAGCGCGGACCCCTACTCCAGAAGCATGGTGATCTGCTGGACTGCGGAGGACCCTACCATTGTGGAGCTGACCGGGGCTGGCTATGCCCGGGGCCTGAAGACCGGTTCCACGGCGGTTTACGCCCGAACCGCCGACGGCACATTGCTGGGCAGCTGCACCGTGACGGTGACGGAAGCCGATACCACCGATTCTTCCCTGGTGGAGCTGGCGCTGTCCATGCCCGACCTGAGCGAGTCCCACAACTATAGGGTCTGGGATGCGCCCGGCGCCGCGGCCCTTTACCCTAATGCCGACGGCAGCTGGGACATGGTCTGGCTGTCGGAGGAGGAGGGCATTGTGATCGCTCGGTTTGACGGCGGCTTTAACCTGCTGTGGACCAAAACCGTGGGCGCTGACGATGTGATCCCGGCAGGTCAGACGATCCCCATGGATACCCTGCTCTACGGCGGCAGCTATGCCGGCGAAGTCTTTAATTACTTGCTGCTCGGTATGGCAAACCCCAATTATGACGATAAACAGGAGGTTCTGCGGCTGTGCCGCTATGACAAGGACTGGAACAAGGTGGATGACTGCGTGATCCGGGGTGCCAACACCTATATCCCCTTTGACAAGGGCTCCGTGGACTTCGCCGAAGCCGGCGGAAGGCTCTACATCCACACCAGCCACAAAATGTACCCCGACGAAAAGGGTACCTGCCACCAGGCCAACATGACCTTCGCCATCGACCTTGCCTCCATGACCGTGGCGGATCAGTGGTACGAGGTGATGAACCTGAGCTACGGCTATGTGTCCCACTCCTTCGCCCAGCGGATCCGGGTCACAGAGGACCATGTGTTCCGGGTGGACCACGGCGATGCCTATCCCCGGGCCATCGTGATGACCCGGGCCCCTGTGGACGGCCCACTGACCGATGCGGAATCGCTGATCCTTTTCCCCATCTCCGGCAACGCAGGCAGCAACGAAACCGGCGTGTCCCTGGGCGGCTTTGAGCTGACCGAAACCGGCTGCATCATCGCCGGCAACTCCCTCCGGCAGAACGGCCAATCCTGGAATAACGGCGGCCAGCGGAATATCTTCGTTACGATGGCGAACCAGGACCTGTCCAGCGCCTGGACAGTCTGGCTGACGGATTATCCCGATTCCGACTACCCGGACCATGTCAGCACGCCCCATCTGGTTCCGGTCAGCCCCGGCATCTTCCTGGTGATGTGGGAAGAGGGCGAAGGCTGGCTCAATCATAACCCCCGGACCTGTGTGGTGCTGGTGTCCGACACCGGTGAAGTGCTGTCGGAGATCCGGCGGCTGGAATGCCGGATGTCCAGCTGTCCCCCTGTGGCTGCCGATGACGGTCTGGTGAGCTGGTACAGCGCTGACGAAGCCGTGACCTCCCTGTACCGTCTGAGCTGGCAGCAGCTGATATCCGATCCCCAGCGGGTGGATGCTGTTTTTGGCCACCGGTTTGAGATGACCGTGGTTGCGCCCACCTGTGAGTGCCGGGGCTATAACCACTATACCTGTACCTTCTGCGGAGCGGAGTATGACGATACCTACACGGACCCCCTAGGCCATGTTATGGGCGCCTGGGAGGTACTCTGGAAGCCCACCTGCTACGAGGACGGCAGTGCGGAGCGGAGCTGCCAGCGGGGCTGCGGCTACACCGAGCAGGGCTCCATCCCTCAGCGGCACCATGACTACGTTCCCATCGTGACACCACCCACCTGCGCCATGGAGGGCTACACCACCTATACCTGCAGCTACTGCCTGGAGCAGTATGAAGATGACTACACGGAGGCCCTGGGCCATGACCACAGCCATTGGTATGTGTCGAGGGAACCGGGCTGCACCTACAGCGGCGAGGAGCGCAGTGACTGCACAAGATGCGGCTACAGCATCACCCGTACCCTGGAGCCTGTGGGCCACAACTATGTAGAGGTGATCTATGAGCCTACCTGTACCACTCCCGGCTACAGCAGATTTGTCTGCTACGGCTGCCAGCAAAGCTATCCCGGCGAATACAGCGCGCCTTCCCTGGGCCATGACCACAGCCAGTGGTATGTGATCCATGAGCCTGACTGCACCCATAGCGGTCTGGAGGAGAGCGCCTGTAACCGCTGCGGCGTTACCGCGCAGCGATTTACCGATCCGAAGCATAGCTATGTGAACGGAACCTGCACGCTCTGCGGAAAGAAGGACCCGGATTATCAGGAGCCTGTGAATCCCTTTGTGGATGTGACAGCCGACGCCTATTTCTTCGAGCCTGTGCTTTGGGCTGTGGACAACGGCATCACCTCCGGCACCTCCGCCACTACCTTCGCTCCCAACGCAACCTGTACCCGTGCCCAGGTGGTCACCTTCCTGTGGCGTGCCATGGGCCAGCCGGAGCCTGCGTCCAATGAGAATCCCTTCTCCGATGTGGCCCCCGGGGATTACTTCTACAAGGCTGTCCTCTGGGCCGTGGAGAACGGCATCACCTCCGGCACCGGCGGCGGCAAATTCTCCCCCAACAGCCCCTGCACCCGCAGCCAGGTGGTCACCTTCCTGTGGCGCACCATGGGCCAGCCAGCGCCCCAGAGAACGGATAATCCCTTCACCGATGTGGCTTCCGGTATTTACTACTACCAGCCCGTCCTGTGGGCGGTGGAGAACGGCATCACCTCCGGCACCTCCGCCACTACCTTCGCACCCGACAACCCCTGCACCAGAGCCCAGGTCGTCACCTTCCTC
>JAFVMW010000012.1 GCA_017506735.1 Oscillospiraceae bacterium
CCTGAGTCTGGCCACGGGTGAACAGACCGCTGCCGTGAACACGGGGCAGCACACCAACTTCAGCAGCCAGGGGACGGATGTCGTCCATGCCGCGGCCGTCAACGCGCTTGCCGGCCAGCAGCCACTTCTTAACGACCTTCTTCTGCATCTTGTACAGGCAGACCTCAATATGCGTCTCGAAGTCCTCGTACTTCTCAGCGAACTTGTTCTGGAAGTCGATCCGGGCAGCGGTGAGCCGCTCCTCACGGATGTTCTTGTCGTCGGTGTCCAGAGCGTACTCGATCTGACCCAGGCCGTAGGCGATCAGGTCGTCCAGCAGGTCATGGTTGACGGCGGCCTTCTCGAAGGTGAACTTGGGCTTGCCGATCTCAGCCACGATGCCGTTGATGAACTTGACGATCTCCATGTTGGTCTCGTGAGCCACGTTGATGCAGTTGTAGACGATCTCCTCGGGAGCCTCGTTGGCCTCGGTCTCGATCATGACAACCTTCTCGAAGGTGGAAGCGATGCAGACGAAGCACTCGCAGGCCTCACGCTGCTCGGCAGAGGGGTTGACCACATACTCGCCGCCGACATAGGCAACGTTGGTGGTAGCCACGGGGCCGTTCCAGGGAACGTCGGAGGAAGCGATGGCGATGGAAGCGCCCAGAGAGGCAACAACCTCAACGGGGTTCTCATAGTCGTTGGCCAGAACGGTGCAGGTCACGACGGTGTCGTTGCGCAGCTCCTCGTCGAAGAGGGGACGCATGGGACGGTCGATGATACGGCTGTTCAGGATGCCGCGCTCGGAGGGCTTGCCCTCACGGCGGTTGAAGGAGCCGGGAATCCGGCCCACGGAGTACATACGCTCCTCAAACTCGATGGTCAGAGGGAAGTAGTCGATACCGGCCTTGGGAATGGGGTTGCAGGTGCAGGTGACCAGCACCACGGTGTCGCCGTAGCGGCAGATGCACTCGGCGTTGGCCAGCTCGGCAACCTTACCGGTCTCCACAGTGAAGGGGCGGCCGCCGATTTCCATCTCATAAACCCGATGGTTGGGATACTGCTTACGAGTAATCATAGAAAATAACCTCCTTAATGTAGTAATGTCATTGCGAGGAGGGCGAAGCCCGACGCGGCAATCTCCGCTATGAGGGAGATTCCACGCCAGTGTGCGCACTGGCTCGGAATGACGGTGTGTTGTGTCGGGAGGTTTAGCACTTGAAACTAACGCCGAAGCTCGGCATCACTTTCAACTGCTAAAGCATCTCCCGGTGTTGCAGAAAAGAAGGGCGACCTTCTGGGTCGCCCATTCCATTCATTACTTACGGATACCCAGCTTGGCGATGATAGCACGGTAACGGTTGATGTCCTTACGTGCCAGGTAGTCCAGCATGTTGCGGCGCTTACCAACCATCATCAGCAGACCACGACGGGAGTGGTTGTCATGCTTGTGAACGCGCAGGTGATCGGTCAGCTCGTTGATGCGAGCGGTCAGGATGGCGATCTGAACCTCGGGGGAACCGGTGTCGCCCTCGTGCATAGCGTTCTCCAGGATGACCTGAGTCTTCTTTTCCTTCTGAATCATTGTGTTTTCCACCTTTCAATGTATTTGCCTCGAAGCCAAGTAGGGGTACAGTGGAATCCCATTTGGGTTTCTCCGCCAACTGAGCATCGGGCTCAAAATATGCCGGTCTTTGACCAGCTCGAATATCATAACACGCGTTTGCCCAAAAGTAAAGGAAAACTTTCGGGATTTACAGATTTTTCTTAATTTCCAAAGTATTCCCGGGTTCGTTTTGCATCATTCAGCACCGCTTTTGTCAGCGCCTCCAGACCGGAGAATTTCTGCTCCGGGCGGAGGAAATACAGGAACTCCAGGGTTACTGCTTTTCCGTAGAGATCTCCGGTGAAGTCCAGCAGCCAGGTTTCCGTCCGGATCTGGTGGCCCTCCACCGTGGGGCGGCTGCCCACATTGCACACGGCCATATAGCTTGCCTCTCCCACATAGGCCCGGCAGGCGTAAACGCCGTGGCAGGGAACGATGACCCCTTCGGGCAGTTCGATGTTCGCTGTGGGAAAGCCCAGCTTGTGTCCCAGCTTTCTTCCGGTGACCACGGTGCCGGTGAGCATATGGCCATGCCCCAGAAACCGGACCGCCGTAGCCATGTCCCCGGATTCGATCTGGCGGCGGATGTAGCTGGAGGAAACCCGGATGCCGTCCAGGGTCTGCTCGGGAATGATCACGCAGGGCAGATCCCGTTCCGCGCAGAATTGCCGCAGCTTTTCCCCATTGCCCTCGCCCCGGCTTCCGAAGTGGAAATCATCGCCGCAGACAAAGCCCACCGCGCCGCAGTCCAGCTGCTCCTGTAGGAATGCCTGCCAGGGAGTTGACATAACTTCATTGGTCACAGGATAGGAAACCACCTGCTGAATGCCATAGCGCCGGAGCAGCTTTTTCCGGTCCTCCAAGGTGGTCAGCAGCGGAGGGACCTCCCGAAGAAACAGGGACTGGGGATGGGCCTCAAAGGTGATGGCTGCCGTCCGGGCATCCAGTGCTTTGGCAAGCTGTTCGCAGGCAGAAAGCAGAGCCTGATGTCCCAGATGGACACCGTCAAAGAAGCCCAGCGCATACACCCATTTTCCTGCCATGGTCACACCTCAAAAAAGCTCTTAATTGTTGACATAACACCGTCTTCCCACTGGCACAGGGCCAGGAACTCCCCTTCCGGGCTGTAGACCCGGTAGCGGCCGGGCTGGGCATGGCAGTTAAAGTGGTTGCCGTTGCGCACTCTCCGGGCGTTGATCTCAGTCAGGGTCATTTTCGGCACAGACGCGAACATGGAATCCACGGGACGAAGGAAATGCTCCACATCCTCTCCGGCCTCGGAAATGTCCAGCAGCTGCCGCAGAGGGACGGCCCCCTCCAGGGTATATTCTCCTGCCTGCACTCTCCGGAGTTCAGCCATGCAGCCGCCGCAGCCGGCGGCTTCGCCGATGTCCTTGCACAGGGTCCGGATGTAGGTGCCCTTGGAGCAGCGCACCCGGAGCCGGGCGTTCTGCCCGTCAAAGCTCAGCAGCTCCAGTTCATGGATGGTGATGGGCCGGGGCTGGCGCTCCACTTCCCTGCCCTTCCGGGCCAGATCGTAGAGCTTCTGGCCGTTGACCTTCAGGGCGGAGTACATGGGCGGAACCTGCAAAATCTCCCCCCGGAACCGGGGCAGGATGGCATTCAGCTGCTGCTCGGTCATTTGCACTTCCTGCTCGGTCAGCACCTTGCCGGTGGTGTCCTCGGTGTCGGTGGTCATACCGAACCGGAGGACGGTTTCATAGGTCTTTTCCGCATGCTCAAAGAATTCCACGCCCCGGGTGGCACGGCCCACGAACACCGGCAGAACGCCGGTGGCCATGGGGTCCAGGGTGCCGCCGTGGCCGATGCGCCGGGTGTTGAACACTCTGCGCAGCCGGGAAACCACATCGTTGCTGGTCCATTCCTGGGGCTTATCGATGATCACAATGCCGTTCATCAGCTTCTCTCCCAGGCCAGCATGGCCTCTTCCAGGGCCTTGGCCGCTTCCGCCAGGGGAAGCTTCACAAAGGCACCGGCCGCGCCGGCATGACCGCCGCCGCCGAATTTCTCACAGATTGCCGCCGCATCCCAGCCGGGAACCGCCCGGACGGAGATCTTGCAGCCGTTTTCGTTCTCTCTCAGCAGACCTGCAAGCCTCACACCCTCGATGGAGCGGATAAAGCTGGACAGATTGCCCATATCGTCCTCGTCAACGCCTATGCGCTCCTCCACTGCCTTGGGCAGGGCGCAGACAGCCATGGTGCCGCCCGAGAACAGCTTGGTATTCTCCGCGATCCAGCCCTGGAGCCGGAGCTTTTCCAGGGAATTGGTTTCAAACAGCAGCTGGTTCCAGGCAAACACATTGGCACCGGCGGCGGCGCACTCCGCCGCAACGTCGAAGGTGTGGACGTTGGTGTTGGCGAAGCGGAAGCAGCCGGTATCGGTAGCGGTGCCCACATAGATGGCCTCGGCCATCTTCTCATCCATTTCCACCCCCAGCTCATCCAGAATGTCCCAGATGATCTCGGCGCAGGCGGCGGACTCCGGGTCCACCAGGGTGTTGGGCGCAAATTCCCGGCCGCTGCCGTGGTGGTCGATCTTCAGATCCACGCTGTTGCGCAGGTAGGAAAAGGCCTTGGGCAGCATGGCATCCTCGGCAACGTCCACCGCGACGATCTTATCCCCGTCGGCAGGCTCCTTGCAGGTCAGGCCCTCAAACAGCGGCTCATACCGCTCAGTAATCTCCGGATTGTACAGCACATGGGCAGTCTTGCCCATGGCCCGGAGCAGGCGGCACAGCGCGGCGGCGGAGCCCACGGTATCGCCGTCTGGACGGCGGTGGGTCAGGATGCAGTAGTGGTCATACCGCTCCAGATAGTCTGCGACATCAGCCCTCGTCAGATTCTTCATCGCTATCTTCTCCTGTATCCAGAGAATTGATCAGCGCCAGCATCTTGGCGCCGTAGGTGATGCTGTCGTCCAGGGTCCACTGGAGCTCGGGGGTATAGCGCAGCTTCAGCGCGTGGCCCAGCTCCCGGCGCAGGTAGCCGGAGGCGGACTTCAGACCCTTGATGGCATCGGCAGCCCGGTCCTCCTGGAGGAAGCTGGCGTAGACCTTTGCCCAGCGCAGGTCGGGGGTGGTCTCCACACGGGTGATGGAGATCATGGTATTCTGAACTCTGGGGTCCTTCAGATTCCGGATCAGGGCGGAGAGTTCCTTCTGGATCTCCTCATTGATCCGGCCAATACGATTGGAAGCCATTTGGTACTCCTTTCAGTCGTAAGCGTGCAGATTGGAGATCCCTTCATCTTCAATCTGCACTCTATCAGTAAATCCTAATGAATTTCGCCGCACCGCAGCTGCGGTGCGGCGAAAGGTATTGTTAGCGCTTGACTTCCTGCATGGCGAAGCACTCGAAGATATCGAATTCCTTGATATCATTGTAGCCTGCCACGGTCATGCCGCACTCGTAACCGGCGGTAACTTCCTTTGCCTGGTCCTTGAAGCGCTGCAGAGAGCCGATCTCGCCCTCGTAGATGACGATGTTGTCACGGAGCACACGAACCTTGCCGTCACGGGTGACCTTGCCGTCCTTGACCATACAGCCGGCGACAGTGCCGACAGCGGAAACCTTGTAGGTCATGCGGACTTCGGCGTGACCCAGAACCACTTCCTCATACTTGGGAGCCAGCATACCCTTCATGGCAGCCTCGATCTCGTCGATGGCATCGTAGATGACCCGGTAGAACCGCATATCCACGTTGGAACGCTGACCGGAAGCCTGGGCAGCGGCATCGGGACGGACGTTGAAGCCGACGATGATGGCGCCGGAGGTGGAAGCCAGCAGGATATCGGACTCGTTGATGGCGCCGACGCCTGCGTGGATGACACGGACACGGACCTCCTCGTTGGAGATCTTCTCCAGAGAAGCCTTCACGGCCTCGGCGGAGCCCTGAACGTCGGCCTTGACGATCAGGTTCAGTTCCTTCATCTCGCCCTCCTGCATCCGGGCGAACAGGTTGTCCAGAGTGACCTTCTGCATCATCTGAGCGGCAGCGTCCTTCTGAGCCTGCTTGCGCTGCTCCACCAGCTCACGGGCCATACGCTCGTCGGTGACGGCGTTGAACTCGTCGCCGGGAGCAGGCACTTCTGCCAGACCGGTGATCTCAACGGGGATGGAGGGGCCGGCGGTCTTGACGGTGCGGCCCTTGTCGTTGGTCATCACACGGACACGGCCCACGGCGGTACCGGCGATGACGATGTCACCCTGCTTCAGGGTGCCGTTCTGCACCAGCAGGGTAGCCACGGGGCCTCTGGTCTTGTCCAGACGGGCCTCGATGACGGTGCCCTTTGCACGGCGATTGGGGTTGGCCTTCAGCTCCTGCACCTCGGCAGTCAGCAGGACCATCTCCAGCAGCTCGTCCAGACCCTTGCCCGTCTTGGCGGAAATGGGAACGATGATGGTATCGCCGCCCCATTCCTCGGGAACCAGGTCATACTTGGTCAGCTGCTCCTTGATCTTGTCGGGGTTGGCGGTGGGCTTATCCATCTTGTTGATGGCCACGATCAGAGGCACGTCTGCGGCCTTGGCGTGGTTGATGGATTCCACAGTCTGGGGCATGATGCCGTCGTCGGCAGCAACCACCAGAATGGCGATATCGGTAGACTTGGCGCCGCGGGCACGCATGGAGGTAAAGGCAGCGTGGCCGGGGGTGTCCAGGAAGGTGATCATCTGGCCGTCCACATCCACGGTGTAGGCGCCGATGTGCTGGGTGATGCCGCCGGCCTCGCCTGCGGTGACGGAGGTCTTCCGGATGGCGTCCAGCGTGGAGGTCTTGCCGTGGTCAACGTGGCCCATGACAACGACGACGGGAGCGCGGGTCTCCAGCTCCTCGGCGGAGTCCACATGATCGTCAATGATCCGCTCCTCGATGGTAACAGTAACTTCCTTCTCCACCTTGCAGCCCATCTCGGTGGCCACAAATTCAGCGGTGTCGAAGTCGATGACCTGGTTGATGCCGGCCATAACGCCGTTCTTCATCAGGGTCTTGATGACCTCTGCGGCGGTTTTCTTCATCCGGGAAGCCAGCTCGCCCACAGTGATCTCGTCGGGGATCTTCACGGTGACGGGAGCCTTCCGGGCAACCTCCATCTGGAGGCGGCGCAGCTTCTCCTGCTCCTCGTTGCGGGACTTGCTGCCCTTCTTGTTGCTCTGCTGCTGCTTCTGCTGCTTGGCACCCTTGCCGCCGCCGATGCGCTGCTTGCCGCCCTGGTAATTCTGGGCACGCTCAGAGATCAGGTTGTCCACATCGCCGAAGCGGTCGGAGTTGACCTGAACAGCGGAGGTATCCACCACACGGCGCTCTCTCTTGCGCTCGGGCTCGGGCTGCTTGACCTCGGCCTTGGGCTGCTGGGGAGCGGGCTGGGGATTGTTTCTGGGGCGGTCATTCCGGTTGTCGTTCCGGTTTTCATTTCTCTGGCCCTGGGGTCTTGCCTGCTGGGCAGGGGCCTGGGGCTTATTCTCAGAACGCTGGGCCTGGGGCTTTTCGCTCTGTCTGGGCTGCTGATGGGCAGGCTTTTCAGGGGTCTGAGGCTTTTCTGCCTGCTGGGGCTTCTCCGCCTGGGGCCGGGTGGCCTTCATGGAGAAAATCTGCTCCAGGGATTCGGCAGGATACTTCTGGGTCATGCAGTCAAAGACCACATTCAGCTCTTCCTCGGTGAGGACCTGGGCGTTGGACTTGGGCTTTTCGCCGTGCTGGGCGATGATGTCGGAAATCTCCCGGGAATTCACGCCAAAATCCTGTGCTACTTCACGCAAACGATACTTAACTAAACTCATATACGCACCTCCATGGGTAGAAGTCAATCCTTTTTCGCACCGGGTGCCTGACGACGCTTGCCCGTGCGGACATTCCGCTGGTGGGCCTTGGCCTCGCTCTGCCGCTGGCGAAGCTTCTGGGTTTTTACTTCCAGCTTCTCCAGGGCTTCCCGGTACTTCTGCTGATCGTCCAGCGCCTTGACGAAGGCCAGGGCCATGGCCGCATCGGTGAACGCTGCGATGGCAAGGCTGCTACGGCCCACTGCCATACCCAGCTCGTCCTTGCTCTGGTCGATCCGGATGCACTGCTGGTCGGTACCGGCGGCAAAGCTCTTCGCTCTGCGCCAGGTGTGATCGGAGGCATCAGCGGCCACCACGATCAGTCGGGCGTTGCCTGCTCTTGCCGCAGCGCCAACGGGCTCCTCGCCCAGCTCTGCCAGTCTGGCCCGCTTGGCCAGGGACAAATAATTCAGCGCCTTATGCATTGGCATTCGCCTCCATTTCCTGCTCCAGACGTGCATAAATTTCCTCGGGAATGGACACTTCCAGACTCCGCTCCAGGCTCTTGGCCTTGATGGCACGCTTCAGGCAGTCCATCTTCGGGCAGATGTAAGCGCCCCGGCCCGGAGCCTTGCCCCGGAAGTCCAGGCTGACCTGGCCCTCCGGAGAACGGACCACACGGACCAGTTCCCGCTTTTCTTTTCTTTCCCGGCAGCCCATACACTGCCGCTGGGGAATCTTCTTTTGCATAAGCTACCTCCTTTTCATGCCTCCCCTTGAGGGGAGGTGGCCCGAAGGGCCGGAGGGGTGAAAGAGATCGGCTTGATACAAGCTTTCGGCTTTCCACCCCTCAGTCAGCTTCGCTGACAGCTCCCCTCAAGGGGAGCCTTGTTTTACTCCTCGACAGTCTCTGCCTGGCTTGCAGGCTTGATGTCGATCTTATAGCCGGTGAGCCGGGCTGCCAGACGGGCGTTCTGGCCCTCCTTGCCGATGGCGAGGGACAGCTGATCGTCGGGAACCACGACCTTGCAGGCCTTCTGGCCGTTGACCAGGGTCACGCTGATCACATCGGCAGGGCTCAGAGCGGCTGCGACATAAGCGCAGGGGTCCTCGCTCCAGACCACGATGTCGATCTTCTCGCCGTGGAGCTCCTCCACGACCGCGCCCACACGGCCGCCTCTGGGGCCGACGCAGGCACCGACAGGATCCACGCCCTCCTTGGTGGCACGGACGGCCATCTTGGAACGGGAACCGGCCTCACGGGCAATGTGGCGGACTTCCACATCGCCGGACTCGATTTCGGGGGTCTCCAGCTCAAACAGCCGGCGGACCATATTGGGATGGGTACGGGACACACGGACGGAAGGTCCGCGGTTGCCGTTATGAACCTCCAGAACGTAGACACGGATGGTCTGACCCTCGGTGTAGGTTTCGCCGGGGATCTGCTCGCTGGAGCGGAGCATCACATCGTAAGCGTCGCTGCCGGTGCCGATGCGCACGATCATATCGCCGCTGGCCTCCTTGCGGTAGACGATGCCGGTGAGCAGCTCCTGGGTCTTGGAGGAATAGGTTTCATAGTTGGAGCGGTTCTCCACCTCACGGATGCCCTGGATGATGACCTGCTTGGCGGTCTGGGCGGCGATGCGGCCCACGGAGCCGATCTTGATGGGAACATGGATGTTGTCACCCACCTGGGCGTTGGGCTCCAGGACACGGGCGGCGTCCACATAGATCTCCTTGGCGGAGTCCAGGACGGTCTCCACGACCACCTTGTTCTGATACATATACAGACCCTGCTCGCTGAGCTCGACGAACACATTGTCATCGACCACATCACGGCGGTCCTCCTGATCCTTGCGGTAAGCATTGATCAGCGCCCGCTTCACGCGGTCCACCATGTACTCTACAGGAATGCCCTTGATCTTCTCCAGCTCACGAAGGCTCTCGATGATCTCCGCACCCACATTTACCTCAGGGGCTTTCTTGCCCTTTCTGGCTTTGGTATTGCCTGCCATTTTCTTACCTCCTGTCAGAATTCCACGCGAAGCCGCACCAGAGCGACCTCAGATTTTTCGAATGTAATGGTTTCCTTGCCGCATTCGGCGGTAACGCGGCCGTCCTCATAGCCCCGGAGAATGCCGGGCAGCTCCTTCAGGCCGTTTCTGGGCCGGTAGAGCTTGATCATAATGGGGGAGCCCATGAAGCGCTCAAAATCGCCGGGGCGCTTCAGTGCCCGTTCCAGGCCGGCGGAGCAGACTTCAAAATGATAAGACTCCGCGATGGGGTCCTTCTCATCCAGAATGGGGTCCACAGCCCGGGATATCTTTTCGCAGTCGGTGATGTCCACGCCGCCATCCTTGTCGATGTAGAGCCGGAGGAAGTAATCAGAACCCTCACGGACGTATTCCACATCCCACAGCTCACAGCCGTGGGCTTCCACCACAGGCCGGGCAAAGCCGGCAACGATTTCCGTAACTTTCATAATACACGCCTTTCTTCACAAGAAAAGAGAGGGGCTTGCATCCCCTCTCTTTCGTAAACTATACGCTAGATGAAAGCATTATAGCACCAACCGAAGGATTTTGCAAGAGGATTTTGAAAGATATCCGAACTTTTTTCAAAAAACCATCCGATTTTTTCCGTCAATCCGCCGGAGCAATGTATTTTTCTTCCCACTCACAGTCAAAAAAGCGGCTCATCTTTTCCATAGGGCAGCCCTGGTGCATATCCGTCGCCAGGGTTTCCAGCACAGCCGCAGGCTCCAGGCCTTCCAGGTAAAAATCCGGGATCTGATCCGCGCCCACCATGGCTCCCACCAGGGCGCCGGTCAGCGCTCCGACGGCGGCGGAGTCGCCGGAGTGGTTCACCGCGGCGATGAGGGCTTCGTCCAGACTCTTGGGATGGAGCATGGCGGCGTACAGGGCGCCGGCCAGAATTCCGGGGGCAGCGTTGCAGCAGATCTGGTCCAGGGCCTCCGGCTCCGGTGTCAAAATCTGTACAGACAGCTCCAGGGCCTTCTGGAGCTGGGCGCACAGCTCCTGCACTGCCTTGGCGTAGGAATTGCCGTATTCTGTTTTCAGCATGGCCATGGTATCCTTTGTAATCCGCCGCAGATCCCGGTCCCCGTCCCAGCTGACACGGCTGACAATATACGCCAGGGCCGCGCCGGACAGGAAGGCCGCCGGACTGCCGTGGGTCAGGGCCACCACTTCCGCGCCCAGCCGAACCACCTCAGACCGATCCAGCCGGTCCGGCTGGAAGAACAGACCCACAGGAACCGCGGAGGTCAGGGCACCGGGGGTCTGGAACCGGTTCTTCGGCTCCTCCATGGTGCCGGTGACGCCCTTGCTCAGGGTATCCAGCATCAGATTGTCGGTACAGCGCCGGTACCGGAGGGACTGTTCCCCGGAAATCCAGCAGCTTTTCGGCCCCGTGTCCCGGCGATAGCTCTGGAATCTGGCCCACTCCTGTTCCGCCAGGGACACATAGCGCACATAGGGGGCCATCACTCCACGCATCTGGCCCCGTGTCATGCCCATCAGCAGGCCGTTGCAGGCGTAGGCCGCCAGCTGGGTATAGGAGGTGGCGTAGGCGTAGCCATTCACCAGATCATAGCCCAAAAGCCCGTTGGGGCCGTAATTTTCCCGGATCTCGTCCATGGTCTGATCGCTGACCGTGTAGCCCATTGCGTCTCCTGCCGCCAGGCCCAGCAAACAGCCCCGGAAGGATGACAACCGATTGTCCATTCTTCTTTCCTCCGCAGTATGCTCATTTTATACTATTATAATTACATTTCCATGAAAAGGCAATACCTTCCATACCCGGCCGCCGCTTTTTTCCCGGGCAGAATGGATATTGCCTTTTTGCTGAGAAACTGTTATAATAAACCGTAAATCAACTTGACATCGCTTTGGCGATCACCATAGGGGACGGCCTCCCGGACGTCCCTCTGCCGCGTAAGCGGCAATCCGTTGACTGCCGAACGGGTCGTCGAGGACGCCGACCCCTACGACATCCATCCACTGTCAGTAAATCGAAACCGTTATTCATCATTCTACACACTCCCTAGGAGGCCCTCTATGCGCAAATTCTTCCAGGAATTACTGGATTTCTTCAAAAAGGGCGACATGGTTCTGTTGTCCATCTGCCTGTTCACCACCGCCTTCGGCTGTGTGGAAATTGCCAGCGCCACCGCCTGGACCGGCTCTCTCCGGTCCGTCATTGTCCAGATCGTGGCCACCGGCCTGGGTGTGGCTCTGTACGCCATCGTTTCCTCCATTGACCTGGACTTTATTCTGGAATACCGGCTTCCCATGCTGCTGTTCAACACCTTCCTGCTGCTGCTGCTGATTCCCTTCGGCATCGACCATGGCGGCAACACCAGCTGGATCAAGTTCCCCTTCCTGCCCATTGAGATCCAGGTGGCGGAGGTCTGTAAAATCACCTACATCTTAATTATGGCATCGGTGATGAACGCCAACCAGAACCGGCTGTCCGGCGCCAAGTCCATTTTCCACATGGTGTTCCATCTGGCCGCCATTTTCGGTCTGAACACCCTGCTGTCCGGTGACTGGGGCGTTTCGCTGATCTTCCTGTTCATCTTCGCGGGTATGACCTACGCCGGCGGTGTTCACTGGGGCTGGTTCGCCTTTACAGGCGGAGCGGCAGCGGTCGGCATTCCCATCGCCTGGAATTATTTTCTGCCTGCTTATCAGAAGGAACGTTTCGAGGTTCTCTGGAACCCGGATCTGGATCCTCTGGCCATCGACGAGCGGTATCACACCAACCAGAGTCTGCTGAGCCTCACCGGCGGCGACCTCACCGGACAGGGCCTGTTCAACGGCGACCGGACCAAGGTTCACGCCCTGAACGCCCAGCACACGGACTACATTTTCTCCGCCATCGGTGAGGAAATGGGCTTTCTGGGCTGCCTCGCGGTGCTGGTGCTGGAATTCGCCATTGTGGCCCGGGTCGTGTACGTGGGTATGCGCACCCCGGACTTTTCCCGGCGGCTGGTCTGCTTCGGCGCGGCCTCCGCTCTGACCTGCCAGGTGCTGATCAATGTGGGCATGTGCATCGGTGTCACTCCGGTTATCGGTCTGACCCTGCCCTTTGTCAGCTCCGGCGGTTCCTCCATTCTGACCCTGTACGGTATGCTTGGTCTGGTGTCCGGAGTATACGCCCGACCGACCCCGGGCAAGCAGGGCCTGTACGTCCAGCCGCCCAGATAACCAACCGGTATCCATAGATTCAAACTGCAAGCTGTCATTTCGAACCAGTGTGCGCGCTGGCCCGGAATGACAGCTTTTTTGCATATTCTCCTCTTTTTCGCAAACACTACCTCCAACGAATGTTCCAGGAGGTATTTCCATGTTCCGTTCCACCATTCTTCCACTGCTTCTGGCCTGTCTTGTGCTGGCATCTCCGGTAGCTGCCGCAGAAGCGGCGGAGCCGGCCTTCGCCGGGGCCTGCATCACCAGCCTGCCGGACCAGGGGCAGGTTCTGCTGGGGAGCCGGATTCTCCGGCCCGGGGATGTGCTCACCGCTGAGCAGTGGGCGCAGATTGTTTTCTGTCCGGCACCATCCGGCAAAGCCCAGGAACAGCTCCGCTATCTGCCGGTGTTTTCCGGCCAGATCGGCCCGGAGCGAACCATAACCCTGGGCCGGTCCGGCAGATCTGACGTACCGCCCACGGCAGAGGACGCGGAATTTGAAACCTACCGGAATCTGCCCTGTGAAGGAATGCTCCGGTTTTCTGATCCCGAGGGGGAGCAGCTGGCCTTCACCCTCACCGCCCAGCCCCGTCGGGGCAGTGTGATTCTCCGGCCCGACGGCAGCTTTCTCTACACCCCCGAGCGGAACAAGGTGGGCACCGATTCCTTCCGGTTCACGGTCACTGACCTGGCAGGGAATGTGTCCCGGGAGGCCACGGTGAAAATCCAGATCCGCAAGCCCACGGAGGAGCTTTACTACTCGGATACCGCCGGCCTTCCCTGCCGGTTTTCCGCGGAATGGCTGCGCCAGACCGGCATTTTCTCCGGGGAACGGCTGAGCGGACAGCTCTGCTTCTCCCCGGAGCAGGAAGTGACCCGGGGACAGTTTCTGGCCATGCTGATGGAGACCCTCCGGATGCCGGTGGATCATTCCCAGGGAGAGCGGCAGTTTCTGGAGGATGCGCCGCCCTGGCTCCGGCCCTACCTTGCGGCAGCCCTTCGGGCCGGGATCATCACCTCCGATCCGGAAGCTGCCCCCTTCCGGTCGGACGATCCCATCTCCGGCCGGGAGGCCCGGGAAATGATCCGCCTGGCCCTGGGCTATGCCCTTCCCACCGCCCTGACCGGCACCGGAGCCATCGCCGCCTGGGCATCGGATGCTCTGCCCGTGGAAATGCTGGAGATGCTTCCCTCCGGGCAGACACCCCTGACCCGTGCAGAGGCCGCCCAGGTGCTTTATGCTCTGAGCCAGCTGAAAGCGCCGGGACTATCCCTGTTTTTCTTCTGAAACCGCTGTCCCGGAAGCCCTCGCTTCCGGGATTGACTTTTGATGCGGAACGTGGTATGCTGATTTTTGTGAAATTTTCACCGAAAAACCACTTTTTCGGATTAAGGGAGATTATTATGAGCTTTACTTACCGCGGCCTGAAGGCCAAGAACGAACGTTATCTGATCACTGACAAGGACATCGACCATCAGATCCAGCGTCTGCTGCAGCAGAACCCCCGGATCGCCCTGGTCACCGACCGTCCCACCGCCCTGGGCGATGAGGTGGTTCTGGATTACGCCGGCTTCTGCGACGGCGTCCAGTTCCCCGGCGGCACCGCCGAGAACCAGACCCTGGTGCTGGGCAGCGGCCAGTTCATCCCCGGCTTCGAGGAGCAGCTGGTGGACAAGGTCTGCGAGGAAAAGGTCATTGTCAAGGTCACCTTCCCCGAGCAGTACCACTCCGCCGATCTGGCAGGCAAGGCTGCCGAGTTCCACTGCACCATCCACCAGATCCGGGTCAAGACCGCCTATGAGCTGGACGACGTATTCGCCCAGGAGGTTGGCGGCTGCGCCACCCTGGAGGAGATGCGCGTGAAGCTGGGCGAAAGCCTCCAGGCCTACACCGACGAACGGGGCGAGATGGAGCTGCAGGACAAGCTGATCCGCCAGGCCGCCGCCACCATGGACTTCAACCCCAGCGAGGAGCAGATCCAGGCAGAGATCAACGAGCAGATCCATAATCTCTCCGCCCAGCTGGCCCAGCAGGGTCTGACCGTGGAGATGTACTGCCAGTTCATGAACACCACCGAGGAAAAGCTCCGGGAGGATGCCCGGGCCAACGCCGAGGCCTCCGTCCGGATCAATGCCGCCATCGAGCTGATCGTGGAGCTGGAGGGTCTGACTGCCGACGAGGAGGAGATGGGCCAGGCCCTGGCCATGGTGGCCCGTCAGAACCGGATGACCGTGGAGCAGCTGAAGCCCTATGTGGATGCCCAGTTCCAGGCCGCTGTGGAGCGCAGCGTGCTCACCGCCAAGGCTCTGAAGCTGGTTCGGGACTGCGCTGAAATCGTCACGGAGTAAGGGATAATACATTGATCAAATTACACATACATCATCCATTCCCACAGGGCGATGTATGTGTTTTTTGCTATAAAACAACCAAAAAGCCCCTTTTGTACCTTATGAAAGTTTTTTCATATTGACTTATCCTGTAAACGGTGGTAAAATCCAGGTGTACCGATAAAGAATTATCGATATATGGTGCTGGGCGTCACTTGAGGATTAAGTGCGGCACCATCCATACTTTTTCCTTCGTGGGTAATCAAGGCCCCGGAGGCATCTATAAGGAGGAAAAACATACTATGGCAATCACTTTTGTTGATGGCAAGTACGTGAATCCCGAGAACGGCCGCGTTACTCTGGATCCCACCATGTACAAGGACTGGCAGATCGCTGAGGAAGCAGAGAAGACCCTGCCCTCTGTCGACTTCTTCCGTGAGAAGCTGGGCCTGCTGCCCGAGGAGATCATCCCCTACGGCAAGACTCCCAAGATCGACTTCATCAAGGTTATGAACCGTCTGAAGGACAAGCCCGACGGCAAGTTCATCGAAGTCACCGCCGTTACCCCCACCCCCTTCGGCGAGGGTAAGTCCACCGTTTCTCTGGGTCTGATCGAAGGCCTGGGCTACATCGGCAAGAATGCCGGCGGCGCTCTGCGTCAGCCCTCCGGCGGCCCCACCATGAACGTTAAGGGTACCGCAGC
>JAFVMW010000013.1 GCA_017506735.1 Oscillospiraceae bacterium
GAGCAGATGGCGAGAGATTTTGGCCCAAATTGAAGTTTGGAAAACGGAGGAATACTTTGTGTATTTCCCGGTTTTCAAACGGATAAGTTGGGTCAAAAGATCCGTCAGCTGCCGCAGACGATTTATTCAGAGGTTCCCTAGGTAGGCCGGCAAGCATCTCGCTTGCCGGCCTTTTGAAATCGGATATTCTGTAAACGCTCAGCGGATAATGGTGGAAATGCCCTCGGGGATCACGGTAACGCTTCCCTTGCGGCCCAGTAGCTCCTCCGCAAGGGCAATTGCCTGGGAAAGATCCTGTGCCGGGTGCATTTTCATGGAGCGAACCAGCTCCGGATCTGCCTCGGAAATCAGCACCACCCGGAACCGGGAGAGAATCCGGGCCAGGATCTGGCTTTCCCACTGATCCGGCACGGTGTGTTCCCTGGGCGTGGCCTGGATTTCTTCCAGAATCTGGGCTGGGGACTTGTCCGCGGCCATGGTTTTCCGGAAGGACTCGCCGCCGTGGCCGTCGTTGCAGGCGGCTGCCATGATGATCACGCCCCCTTCTGCGCAGGTGGCTTCACCGGCGGTCATGCCCTTGACAGCCTGGTAGATGTTCTGATCCAGGGGATAGCCGTTGTTGGTGGTGATGACGATATCCGCTGGCACGGCTTCGGACTGACACAGGCCCTTGAGGAACTCTGTGCCTGCGATGTGAGCCTGCTCGCAGTCACCGGCAAAGGCTCCCACAACCTGGTGCTTCGCGTTGATGACCACATTGCAGATGAAGGCCAGCTTCGCTGTTCTTGCGGCGTAGATCATATCAGCGTGGATGGGATTGCCCTCCAGAATGCCGGTACGGGCAAAGTCGGAGGCGATGAACTGGGCGTTGTGATTCCAGTACACCGTCTCCCGGGCGGCGATGCCGGGCAGGACGCTTTTCCGCCCCCCGGAGAAGCCTGCGAAGAAGTGGGGCTCAATGAAGCCTTCGCTGATCAGCAGATCCGCTTCCGCGGCCACCCGGTTGATCCGAAGCTCACCGCCGGAGGGCAGGGTGCCGATGGTGACCATATCTTCTTCAGCGGCGCAGTCGTGGATGACGATGTGCTCTTTCGCCACGATCTCCGGGCCGAATTTTTCCACCAGCTCCTCCGTCGTGGTGCCCCGGTGACAGCCGGTGGCGATGAGGATGGTGAGCTTTGCGTCGGGATTGCCCCTGCGGAGGGCCTCCAGCATGGGCGGTACCAGCACCTTGCTGGGCACCGGACGGGTGTGGTCACTGGCAATAAGGACGATGTTCTCCTTTCCCTTCGCCAGTTCTTCCAGGGTGGGACTGCCGATGGGGGCACGCAGGGCGGCTTCCACCAGCTCCCGCTCTCCCAGGGCAGGGACATAGGCTTCCAGACGGCTGGTCAGTACGGCGGCGATCCGGTTATCCGCCAGCTCGGCGGTGAGCCGGGTGCGGCCATAGGGCAGGGAAATCAGCATAAAATGCCCTCCTTTCCGGTCAGAAGCAGACCTTGCCGGGATTGAGGATGCACTTGGGATCAAAGACCTGCTTGATGCCCTGCATCAGAGCGATGGGCGTTTCGCCGTACTGCCGCTTCAGGAATTCCTTCTTGGCGTAGCCGATGCCATGCTCGCCGGACACCAGACCGCCCAGCTCCACGGACTTTTCGTACATCCGGTCAAAGATGGCATTCAGGGTGCGCTCCCAGTCCTCGTCATTCAGTTCGTCCCGGCAGATGTAGACATGGAGATTGCCGTCACCGGCATGGCCGAAGCTGGGGATGCGGACGTTGAACTCCGCCGCCAGCTCGTGGGTAAATTTAATAAAGGTATCCACCTGGTTGCCGGGAACCACAACGTCGCACTCGTCCATCTCGGTGGTGGAAGCCTTGATGGCCTCCAGGAAGGCACCACGGGCAGACCAGACGGACTTCTTCCGCTCCTCGGTGTCCACAATGTAGGCATCCAGCGCGCCGATGCTCAGACACAGCTCGGCAACGGTGGACATATCCTGCTCCACCTGGGCATCAGTGTTGCCGTCGAAGGTCAGCAGAATGTAGGCGTCGTTCTTGGTATCCGGGAACCGCTTGCCCAGATAGCTTTCCGAGAACAGGATGGTGTCCCGGGACATATATTCGATGGCGGTGGGCGTCACCTTGGAACGGATGATGTGGGGAACCGCCTCAATGGCGGTCTTCATATCCGGGAAGGGCACCAGCAGGCTGATGGACACCTTGGGCAGGGGCACCAGCTTCAGCACGGCCTCGCAGATGATGGCCAGGGTGCCCTCGGAGCCGATGATCAAATCCTTCAGGCTGTAGCCGGAGGAGTTCTTCGCCACGGCGGCACCAAAGGTCTGGATTTCGCCGTTGGGCAGAACCACCGTCAGGGCCCGGACATAGTCCCGGGTCACGCCGTATTTCACCGCCCGCATACCGCCGGCGTTGGTGGAGATGTTGCCGCCGATGGTGGCGGATTTCTCACCGGGGTCCGGGGGATAGAGGAAGTCATTTTCTTCCGCGAAGGCCGCCAGCTCCATCAGAAGAACGCCGGGCTGGACGGTGACGGTCAGATTGTTGGAATCCAGAGCGAGGATCTTGTTCATCCGGGTGGTTTCCAGCAGAATGCCCCCGTGGATGGGAACGGCCGCACCCACCAGGCCCGTGCCGCTGCCCCGGACGGTGACGGGGATGCTCCGGTCATAGGCCAGCTTCATCACAGCGGATACTTCCTCTGTGGTATGTACCCGGACCAAAACCTCGGGCATCCGGGAGATGCCGCCCAGCTCGTCGTGGGCGTAGTCGGGATTGATGGCTTCGCCGGTCAGCACGTCGGCCTGACCTACGATGGCCTGTAAAGCGGCAATGTCAGCCGCGCATACCTTGTTATACATCAGGACACCCCCTTGATCCGCTGGATCAGATTCGGAACGATGAGATTCACGTCACCCACAACGCAGTAATGTGCCACATCGAAGATGGGCGCGCTGGGATCGGAGTTGACAGCAACGATGCAGTCAGAGGACTTCATACCGGCGGCGAACTGCACCGCACCGGAAATGCCCAGGGTGATGATCAGCTTGGGCTTGACGGTTCTGCCGGACAGGCCGATCTGGTGCTTGGCGTCGAATACATTGCCCTCCACCAGGGGACGGGTGCAGGCCACCACGCCGCCCAGAAGGTCCGCAAGCTCCTTTGCCAGCTCCAGCATACCGGCGCTGGAAGCGCCACGGCCCACAGCAACAATGACCTCGGCTTCGGCGATGTCAATGTCCTTGGGCTTTTCCACGGTTTTCAGCACCTGAACACCGGAGTGGAGCATTTCCGGGGTGATCTCCATGGGGACGATCTCGCCGGAGGGCAGGGGCGTGGGCTTGGGCTCCGCGAACACCTTGTAACGGGCGGTGCAGAACTGGGGACGGGTGTTGGGGGTGACGATCTGGGCCATGATGTTGCCGCCGAAGGCCGGACGGATCTGAACCAGGTCGGTGTTTTCCTTCATTTCGAGAACGGTGCAGTCGGCAGTCAGACCGGTGCGGCACCGGGCAGCCACACGGGGGGCCAGCTGACGGCCCAGATTGGTGGCACCCACCAGAATGGAGGAGGGCTTTTCCTTCTCAATAAAGTCACAGAAGGCGGCGGTGTAGGGTTCAATGCGGAAATCCGCCAGCTCGGGATGATCGTAGACAAAGACCTTGTCCACGCCGTAATGGCGAAGGGTTTCGGCGCAGGCTGCGGTGCCGCTGCCGATCACCAGGGCATACACCGGATGACCGGTGACGGCGGCCAGCTCCTTTGCCTTGCCGCAAAGCTCAAAGGTGACCCGGTGGATGGTGCCTCCGGAGCAGTCGGCGTAGACGCAGATGCCCTTCCACTGAGATTTGTCGATCTGGGTGACTTCCTCCACGAAGTCCACCAGGCCCTGGCCCTTCCGGACGCACATTTTACACATTTTGCAGCCGGAGGAAATGTCCAGCTTGCCGTCCTCCCAGGAAATGGCGCCGAAGGGACACAGCTCCACCAGCGCCTCGGCTTTTTCCGGGGTGACCAGATTGTGGTTGATGACCAATTTGCCCATAACAGTCCCTCCTTACAGCATTTTCTTGTCCAGCAGAAGCTGGTACAGCGCCTGGGCCTGGGTCTCCGCGTCACCCTCGATGGAGTGCTTCTGGGATACCTTCTCCGGGGGGAAGATCCGCTCCACCTGGGTGGCGGAGCCGGACAGGCCGTAGTGATCCGGATTCTGGTCGGCGAAGTCCGCAAAGGTCAGGAAGGCGCAGCTGTCGTCGGTCAGGGTCTTGCGGATCTTGTAGGAGGGCAGCCGGGGCGTGTTGATGTCGCCGTCCATGCTGATCAGACAGGGCAGGGAAACGCTGAGGGATACCACCTTCTCATCCAGGCTGGCGGTGAGGTACAGCCTGCCATCCCGGAGGTCATCCACGGACAGCACATTGGATACGTTGGGAAGGCCCAGATATTCCGCCACCTCCGCGCCCACCTGGGCGGTGTCGCCGTCGGTGGTCTGCTTGCCGCAGATGATCAGATCGTAGTCGCCGCACTTGGCAATGCCTTGGGACAGGGTGTAGGCGGTGGCCAGAACGTCCGCGCCGGCGAACTTCCGGTCAGTGAGGACGGTGCCCTTCCGGACACCCATGCAGACCGTTTCCTGGATGACAGCCTTGGCCTGGGGAGGCCCCATGGTCAGGCTGTCCACGGTGCCGCCGAACCGCTCTGCCAGGGAAAGGGCGGTTTCGATGCCGTATAGATCATAGGGGTTGATTTTGCTGGGGATGCCGCTTCGCTTCAGTACGCCGGTAACAGGGTCCACTTCCACATTGTTGGAGCCGGGAACCTGCTTGACGCAGACAAGAATTTTCATAATCCACCTCCATGGAAAATTGACAGGGTGTAAAAATGTCTATGTATATAATAATCTGAATTATCCTTGAATACAAGAGGAAATTTGGATATTTTTAACAATCCGGTGGGTAAAAAAACGCCGGTTCCCGGCTTTGCGGTGGGAACCGGCAGGAACTGCTGTATGGATGAAATCAGGCCAGGGGAATCTGCTCATACTCCTGGTGGAGCAGATCAAAATAGAATACCGTTCCCGTTTCCACCGGGCGGCCCACAAGCAGCTTCACCCCCAGGGATACCTGCATGGCGGCGCACAGGGCAGGGGTAAAGCTGAGGACGCTCTTGTCCGTAATTTCGATTTCCTCCGGGAACAGGCGTTCCAGGAGTCCGTCTCCCGGCAGGGAAATTCCAGCCTGGGCCACCCAGCCCTGGATGGCGCCGTAGACATAGGGAATCCCGGCTTCGGCGCAGGCCCGGGAAAGCCGCTTCCGGCTGGGGATGTTGTCCAGGGCATCGAGAACCAGGTCACAGCCGTGGATCAGGGACCGGACATTCTCTTCCGTCATAAAGGCTTCCACCGCGTCCACCGGAAGCTCCGGATTCACCCGGGCGAGGTGGTCAGCGGCGGCCTTTGCCTTGGAGGTTCCCAGCAGGGGAACCTGGGACAGAAGCTGGCGGTTCAGATTGGTGGCTTCAAACACATCGCCGTCCGCCACCCGAAGGGCGCCAATGCCGATCCGGGCAAGCTGATCGATGATGTGGCCCCCCAGTCCGCCGCAGCCCACCACCAGCACCCGTTTCCGGGCAAGCCGCCGGCATTCTTCCTCCGTCAGGGCAGGGAGGTTCCGGACGTAACGGGGCTCCATATCAGCCGCCTCCCACCGCAGGGAACAAGGACACAATGTCGCCGTCCCTGACTTCGGTTTCCGGCTTCTGGTGGAATCCGTTGATCAGCAGGATGTTGACTTCCTTCCGCTGGATGCCCAGCCTGTCCATGATGTCCTGGACATTGCAGATGGAACCCTTTTCCCAATGATAGATCTTCTCCCGTCCCTGCCGCAGACCGGCAAACAAACGCACTTCGATCATAAGCTACCTCCCCGGTTGTGTGTAATGGAAAAGGGAGGGGTTCGGCCAGAACCCCTCCCCAGGATTATTTTACTTACTTACCCACGCACTCGTCAAGACCCAGTCTCTTCAGAGTCTCATCAGTGGGGAAGGCAGCCTCCCAGCCGCGGACCTTATAGTACTCGGGCAGGGTGATGGGCAGCTTGGAAACCAGACCCTTGGAGGGACCGTCGGGGATGGGCTCCTCCAGCAGACGCTTGGGCAGGCGGTCATCCTCGGGCTTCATGCCGGCAGCCTTGTTGAACATACGCTCGATGTTGTAGATACGCTCGCCGATCTCCAGAACCTGCTCGGGAGTGTACTCGGTGCCGCAGGCAGCGTTCAGCAGCTTGGTGTACTCGGGAGCACCCAGAGCGAAGGAGGTGAACAGGCACAGACCCATGGAGTCGATGACTGCGGTCAGATCCTGGAAGGTCTTGGACCAGAAGGCCTTCTCGTTGGTGACGGTACGGTCCAGCTGGACGGGCAGACCCACGACCTCGGGAGCGATGGTGTAGCCACGGACATGGCAGCCGCCGCGGTTGGAGGTGGCGTAAGTAATGCCGATACCCTGAACGCCACGGGCGTCGTAAGCAGGCATCTCCTGCTTCTTGACGGCCATGGAAACCTCGGGCATACCGTAGTGCTCACACAGACGGGCGGAGCCGGAGCTCATCAGCCAATCCAGCTCGGTCTTGGGATCGCCCATGCGCTTGGTCCACTCGATGGCGGAAGCGGCATTGCCCCACTCCAGGGGAGCGCCGGCGCAGTCCTCTTCCTTGATGGCGCCGCGCTGGTACAGCTCCATAGCGGCAGCGATGGTGCAGGGAACAGAGATGGCATCCAGGCCGTACTCGTTGCACCACATATTGGCTTCGTTGATGGAAGCCAGGTCGCTGTTGGCCATGTTGGCACCGTAGGCCCACAGAGGCTCGTACTCGGGACCGCCGACCACCTTGTCGCCGACCTTGACGATACGGCCGCAGGCGATGGGGCAGCGGTGGCAGGCACCGGCCTTGACCAGATACTTCTCGGCCAGAGCTTCGCCGGAAACGTCCTCAGCCTGATCGTAGTAAGACTCCTGCCAGTTCTTGGTGGGCAGGGAGCCGACGCCGTTGATGACGTTGACCAGGGATGCGGTGCCCAGAGCCCGCAGACCGCCGCCGGTCAGACCGTTCTCACGGATGTTGACCATGACGTCCTTGTTTGCAGCCTTCAGAGCCTCGGCAGAGGCCAGAACCTCGTCAGCGTTCTTCTTGGAAGCGGTGACGACGATGCCCTTCAGCTTCTTGGAACCCATGACAGCGCCGACGCCGGAACGGCCGGCAGCACGGTCCTTATCGTTCATGATGGCGGCGAGCAGAACCTTCTTCTCACCGGCGATGCCGATGGTCAGAACGGAGGAATCCTTGCCGTGCTTCTCCTTCAGCTTCTCGTCGCACTCCTCGGAGAACAGGCCCAGGTATTCACGGGCATCCAGCAGCTCGATCTTGTCGTCCACGATGTTGATGTAGGTCCACTCGGGAGCCTCGCCCTCAACGATCAGAGCGTCCCAGCCGGCGTACTTCAGCTTGGCACCCCAGATGCCGCCGGAGTTGGAGCAGGCGATCATGCCGGTCAGGGGGGACTTGGTGACGACCATGTAACGGCCGGAGGAGGGAGCGCCGGCGCCGGTCAGAGGACCGGTGATGTAAACCAGCTTGTTGTCAGGACCCAGGGGATCCACGGTTGCACAGCCCTCGTCGTAGACGATCTTGGTGCCCAGACCGCGGCCGCCGATGAACTTCTTGGCCAGATCGGTATCCAGCTTTTCAACGGTGACGGTGCCGGTGGTCAGGTTGATGCGGGCTATTTTTTCATAGTATGCGTATGCCATAACAATGCCTCCCAAAGTTTTGAAATAGTCACGTTTTTTCCTTGGATACCTTAATTATATTTGAAAATAAGTCTTGCGCAAGCCATTGGACTTATTTCCGTGCGAAACAGTACGAAACCATCTCAACTTGCATGAATGAAATCCGGATTGCATAAGAAATCCTGTACGAAATAATACGAAAATCTATGAATTGACACGAACTTCCAGGGACGGTGGGTCTTGTACACCATCACAAAAACGAGTATAATGTAGCTTATGAATCTGTAGAGTTGTACCAGTGGAGGAATGGCTATGGCCCAGAACAAATCCCTGTCCACCCAGGAGGTTGCTGACATTCTCCATGTCAGCAAGTCCACCATATATGACCTGATCCGCAGAGGAGAGATCCACTCCTATAAGATCGGGCGGAAGGTCCGCTTCACCCAGGACGATGTGGATGCCTACATTGCCCGTTCCCGGCATGAGCATTCCACCCGGCCTGTAAAGAATATCGACACCCATTCCACCCTTCTGACTCCGGAAAGGAACGAAGAACCGGAGCTGATCATCTCGGGACAGGATGTGGTGCTGGACATTCTTGCCAACTACCTCCAGCAGGAGGGGGTAAACACCGCCCGGACCTATCTGAACAGCTTTGAAGGCCTGCTGTCGCTGTACCAGGACAACATCCAGGTGGCGGCCTGCCATCTGTTTGACGGCTCTGATTACAACACCTCCTTCGTCCGCAGCCTGATGCCGGGCGTGACCGCGGTGCTGGTGAATGTGAGCTACCGCACCCAGGGCTTTTATGTTCAGAAGGGAAATCCCAAGGGAATCAAGGGCTGGTCCGACCTGGGCCGGGAGGATATTACGGTGCTGAACCGCCGGGTGGGCTCCTCCGCCCGGATTCTGATGGACACCCAGCTGAAGCGTCTGGGCATTCCGGCATCCAGGGTCCGGGGCTATGACAGAATTATGAAATCCCATCTGACCATGGCGGCAGCCATCGCCGCCGGAGAAGCGGATCTGGCCATCGGCACGGAACGGATCTCCCGGCAGATTGAGAATCTGGATTTCATCCCGCTGCTTGAGGAGCGGTTCGACTTTGTCATTAAAAAGGAACGGATGGAAACAGAAGCTGTCCGGAAGCTGATGAAGGTTCTGAAGGACCCGGCCTTTGCCCGGGAGATCGCGCATTTTTCAGGAAATGATTACCGGGATCTGGGAAAGATCATTACGGAGGTTTAAGATGTTACATGTAAAAACGCCGGAAGAGGTTCTGGCTTTGATTGAACAGGAATTTGATATCACGGCGCAAACGGAGCTGGTTCCCCTGGGTCAGGCCATTGGCAGATGCCTCGCCGAGGACATAGCGGCCACAGAATATGTTCCCGATTTCAACCGCTCCACGGTGGACGGCTACGCCCTCCGGGCCAGGGACACCTTCGGCTGCAGCGACGCCATCCCTGCCATGCTGACCCTCCGGGGAGAGGTGTTCATGGGCGAGGGAGCGGAATTCCGGCTGGAGCCGGAGCAGTGCGCGGCGGTGCCCACCGGCGGCGCCATCCCCGAAGGGGCGGACAGTGTTGTGATGGTGGAATACTCCGAGGATTACGGCGACGGCACCATCGGCATTTCCAAGCCCACCGCCCCCGGACAGAATATGATCTTCCGGGGCGATGACGTGTGTCCCGGCAAGGTGATCCTCCGCCGGGGCAGAGTGCTGTCCAGCCAGGACATCGGAGCCCTGGCCGCCATCGGCAGAGTGGAGGTTCCGGTACGGAAAAGGCTGACCGTGGGCGTGATTTCCACCGGCGATGAGCTGGTTCCCCCGGAGGCCGTCCCCGGCCCCGGTCAGGTCAGAGATGTGAACAGCCCCATGCTGGAGGCCATGCTGACCTGCTTCGGCGTGAATGTGATCAACTACGGCATCGTCATCGACAACGAGGCCCTGCTGTCGGAGAAGGTACATAAGGCTGTGGCGGAGTGTGATGCCGTGCTGCTCTCCGGCGGCAGCAGCGTGGGCGTGAAGGATGCCGCCTGCCGGATCATCGAATCCATGGGCTCCCTGCTGCTCCACGGCATTGCCATCAAGCCCGGCAAGCCCACCATCCTGGGCAAGGCAGGCCGGAAGCCCCTGGTGGGTCTGCCCGGTCATCCGGTGGCGGCCTACTTTATCACCAGGCTCTTTGTGCTGCCCCTGCTGTCAAGACTTCTGGGCAGACAGCAGGAAAGCTATACCACCACCGCCAAAATCACCGAAAGCGTGTCCGCCAACCATGGCAGAGCCCAGTACCACTGCTGCCGCCTGGAGCGGAGGGACGGCACGCTTTATGCCCACCCCATCCGGGGCAAGTCCGGCCTGATCACCACCCTGGCCGGTGCCGACGGATATTTCTGCATCGACCGGGACTGCGAGGGCCTGCCCAAATACGCTGAAATTCAAGTAACAATTTCTCAGGGAGACTGATCAATATGGGTTTTGAATATCTGACCAACATTCCCCTTGCCAAGGCAAGGGAAGACTATCTGAAGCTGCTGGAGGCCAACGGCTACGGCCCCCGGACGGAAGTGATCCCCACCTGGGATGCCTGCGGCCGGGTCACGGCCCACGCGGTCTACGCCCACATCTGCGCCCCCCACTACGCGGCCTCTGCTATGGATGGCGTGGCGGTGAACGCGAAAGACACCTTCGGTGCCACGGAAACCACCCCCATCACCCTGAAAGCCGGACAGTTTACCGTGCTGGACACCGGCGATCCCATCCCTGAGGCCTGCGACGCGGTGATCATGGTGGAGGATATTGTGAAAAATGAGGACGGCACCATCACCATCCACGATGCCGCCGCCCCCTGGCAGCACATCCGCCAGATCGGTGAGGACATCTGCGCCGGTGAAATGATCCTCGGCTCCCACATGACCGTTTCTCCCTCCGCCATCGGCGCCATGATTGCCGGCGGCGTGCTGGAGATTGAAGTCATCCGAAAGCCCCTGGTGGGCATCATCCCCACCGGCGACGAGATCATTCCTCCCTGCACCGACCCTAAGCCCGGCGACATTCTGGAGTTCAACGGCTCCATCTTCTCCGCCATGGTGCGCTCCTGGGGTGCCGAGGCAAAGGTGTATCCCATCGTCCCCGACAAATTCGACCAGATCAAGGCCATGGTTGCCAGAGCAGCCGAGGAATGTGACCTTGTGATCCTGAACGCCGGCTCCTCCGCCGGACGGGAGGATTTCTCTGCCCGGGTCATCCGGGAGCTGGGCCAGGTGCTGTATCACGGCATTGCCATGAAGCCCGGCAAGCCTGCCATTCTGGGCTGCCAGGGTGCCACACCCATTCTGGGCGTTCCCGGATATCCGGTTTCCGGCATCATTGTCATTGAGCAGCTGCTCAAGCCCCTGGTTGACCACTGGCTGAAAGCCCCTGCCGAACTCCCCAGATACGCAAAGGCAGTACTGACCCGTCCTGTGGTCAGCGGCCTGAAATACCAGGAATTCGTCCGGGTCCGTATGGGCTATGTGGGGGACAGACTGATGGCCAGCCCCCTGAGCCGGGGCAGCGGCGTGGTGTCCTCCTTCATGAAGGCCGACGGCATTGTGGAAGTGCCCCAGGGTATGGAGGGCTATGAAGCAGGCGAGGAGGTTTCTGTCCGTCTGCTGTGCAATCCCGACAAGCTGAGCAATACCCTGGTGGTCATTGGCAGCCATGACCCTCTGCTGGACGAGCTGGCAGATATGATGCACCTGGAAAACGGCTCTGTGTACATGAGCTCTGCCCACGTGGGCTCCATGGGCGGCATCATGGCCCTGCGCCGGGGCGAAGCCCATGCCGCAGGCTGCCACCTGCTGGATACCGCCACCGGAAAGTATAACCTTTCCTTTATCAAGAAGTATTTCCCCAAGGGCGGCGTGAAGCTCATCTCCTGCGTGGGCCGTCAGCAGGGGCTGATGGTTGCCAAAGGCAATCCTCTGGACATTCAGAATTTTGCGGATATCGCAAAGCCTGGTGTACGTTATGTCAACCGCCAGAAGGGCTCCGGAACACGGATTCTCACCGATTACCTGTGCAGGCAGGAGAATCTGGACACCGCCGCCATCTACGGCTATGACCGGGAGGAACTGACCCACACCTCCGTGGCGGCCCAGATCGTCAGCGGCAGCGCCGATGCCGGCATGGGCATCTACTCCGCCGCCAAGCTGTATGACCTGGACTTTATCCCCATCTGCATTGAAGAATATGATCTGATCATCCCCGATCATGCCTGGGACACCCCCCAGGTGCAGCAGCTGCTGGCAACCCTCAGAAGCGAAGCCTTCAAGGAAAAAATCAGCAGTCTGGGTGGCTACACCGTGGAAAATCCCGGCGAGCTGATCAGCCTTGACTGATATGAAGCAGTATGACGCAATTGTCATCGGCGCCGGAATCCTGGGCTGTATGACTGCCCGGAGCCTGCGCCGGTGGAACATTTCCACCCTGCTCCTTGAAAAAGAGGAGGATGTGTGCCGGGGCATCACCCGTGCAAACTCCGCCATCGTCTACGCCGGCTATGACAACAAGCCCGGCAGCCTGAAGGCGGCGCTCACCGTCCGGGGCAATGCGGACATGGAAGCGCTGTGCGAAGAATTGGAGGTACCCTTCTCCCGGTGCGGCTCGTTGCTTGTGGCCTATGAACCGGAAGCGGTGCCCAAACTGGAGAAAAAGCTGTCCAACGGCAGAAAAAACGGTGTTCCCGGACTGAAGCTGCTCTCCGGTCCGGAAGCGGAGGCCATGGAACCCATGCTGAAAAAAGGCGTGGCGGCGGCGCTGTATGCCCCCTCCACCGGCACGGTGAATCCCTGGCTTCTGGGCATCGCCGCATACGAAAATGCCCTGCAAAACGGTGCGGAAGCAATCCTTGGCAGGGAAGTGCTGGCAATCCGTCCCTGCCCGGAGGGCTACCAGGTGGAAACCCGGGAGGAGGTCTACCAGACCAGAATGGTATTCAACTGCGCCGGTGCCTTTGCCGACCGGGTTCAGGGGCTGGCCTTTGCCCCAGAGGTGAAGCTGAAGCTGGACGGCGCGGAGTATCTGGTCTTTGACCGGCTGGCCAAAAAGCCGGAACGGGTGATCTTTTACCAGACCCAGAGCAGCGGCAAGGGCATCACCGCCATTCCCTGCACGGAAGGGAATCTGCTGATTGCCGGTGTCCGGAAGGATATGACCATTCCCTATGCCACCAGCCCGGAAGGACTGGTGGAAATGCTGGATCGTGTGAAGGAGCTGCTTCCGGAAACGGATACAGGCCTGGTGATCCGCTCCTTCGGCGCTGTCCGTCCCAATCCGTACCGGGACAGCGGAGAGAGCATCCCCGATTATGTCATCGAAAATCCTGCTCCGGGCTTTTACAGCCTGATCGGCGTGAAAACCCCCGGCCTGACCTGTGCCGAGGGTCTGGGAATGCTGCTGGCCCAAAGGGGCGCGGAGTACCTCTCCGCGGAAGAAAATCCCGATTTTGACCCAAAACGCCGGGGTATTTCGGAAAAAGACAACGATATTCTCTGCCAGTGTGAGCAAATCTCCCGGGCAGAGATTCTGGAAGCCATCCGCCGGGGGGCATCCACGGTGGAGGCGGTGAAGCGCCGGGTGGGCAGCGGCATGGGCCGGTGCCAGGGAAGCCGGTGCAGCGGCGAAATTGCCCGGCTGCTGGAGGAATACGGCCATGGATCATTATGACATTCTGATCATCGGCGGCGGTGCCGCCGGAGTTTCCGCCGCCAGAGCAGCTTCCGGCAGACGGGTGCTGCTGGCAGACCGGGGACCGGCCCTGGGCGGTGTGCTGCTCCAGTGTACCCACCGGGGCTTCGGAAACAATCAGACCGGGCCGGAATATATGGAGCATTTGCTCCGGGATTTCCCGGAATCCGTGGAGCTGGCGCTGAATACCACGGTGCTGTCCGTTTCTCCGGAGAAAACCGCCCTGCTTTCCGGCAGGGAATTCGGAAGAAGGGAAGTGTCCTTTGACCATTTGATTCTGGCCGCCGGCTGCCGGGAGATTCCGGCAGGCGCCCTTCCCATCGGCGGCACCCGGCCCGAGGGCGTGTATACCGCCGGACAGATGCAGGCGCTGATGAACCTCCGGGGCTATGTGCCGGAGGGCCCTGCGGTGATTCTGGGCAGCGGCGATCTGGGCCTGATTATGGCAAAGCATCTGGCGGAGGCAGGGCTGGAAGTGACCCTTGTGGAAAAAAAGGATAGCTGCGGCGGCATGGCAAGAAACCGGCGGTGCCTTTCAGAGTATCCCATCCGGCTGCTCTGCGGAGATACCCTGGCAGTGCTCCATGGAGAAAAAAAGCTCTCCGGCTGCACCACGGCAAAAGGCGTGTATCTGCCCTGCAAAAGCCTGCTGATTGCCGTCGGCCTTCGTCCGGAGCAGGAGCTCATCGCCCACCTGGCTCAGCCGGAATGGCTGACCCTCTGCGGAAACTGCCGCCAGGTGCATCCCATGGTGGAAGCAGTGGTCCAGGAAGGAAAACAGGCAGGCGCTGCTGTGAAAAAAGCAATCGAGGTGTGTTTATGATTGACGCAAAGGGCCGTAATATTACATATCTGCGCATTTCCGTCACGGACAAGTGCAACCTGCGCTGCCGGTACTGTATGCCGGAGGAAGGCGTGTGCAAAAAGGAACACACGGATATGCTTACCGAGGATGAAATCATCCAGGCTGTGGAGGCCGCGGCGGAGCTGGGCATCACCAAGCTGCGCATCACCGGCGGCGAACCCCTGGTGAAGAAAAACATCGTATCCATCTGCCGCCGGGCCGCGGCGGTGGAGGGAATCAAAGAGGTCTGCCTGACCACCAACGGCCTGCTGCTTCCCCAGCTCGCAAAGCCGCTGAAGGAAGCCGGAGTCAAGCGGCTGAATCTGAGCCTGGACACCCTGAACCCGGAGAAGTATGCCTACATTACAAGAATCGGAACCCTGGAGGATTTCCGGGCAGGCCTGGACGCGGCCTTTGAAGCAGGGTTTGAAAAAATCAAGATCAACTCCGTCCTCATCGGCGGCTTCAATGACGATGAGATCGAGGATATGGTCCGTCTGACCCTCCAGTATCCCCTGGATATGCGGTTCATCGAGCTGATGCCCATGTACGACAGCGGCGACTTCGGCATGGAGGCCTATCTGCCCTATTCCAAAGTGCTGGAAAAACTGCCGGAAGCCGTCCCGGTTCCCCAGGACGGCGGCGTGGCCAAGCTCTACCGGCTCCCCGGGGCGAAGGGAAACATCGGCCTGATCAGTCCGGTCAGCGCCCATTTCTGCGGCGAGTGCAACCGGCTCCGGCTCACCGCCGACGGCAAGCTGAAGCCCTGCCTTCACGCCCCGGATGAATACACCATCAAGGGCCTGGACAAAGAGCGCATCAAAGCCGTGTTCCGGCAGGCCATCTGGAACAAGCCTGCGTGGCATGGCGACCTGGACGCCCTCCATCGCTCCCAGGCAGGCAGAAATATGAATGAAATCGGAGGATGAAAAATGTCCGACTTTACCCATTTTAATGAACAGGGCCGGGCCAAAATGGTGGATGTGGGCGAAAAGCCCATCTCCCAACGTGTGGCAGTAGCCGCCGCCCGGGTTCTGGTGAACGAAAAGACCTTCGGTCTGATCCGCTCCGGCGGTATGAAAAAGGGCGATGTGCTCACCGTGGCCCAGATCGCCGGCGTCATGGGCGCCAAGCGTACCCCGGATCTGATCCCCATGTGCCACCCCATTCTGATGGACGGCATCAATCTGGACCTTTCCCTGGACGAAGTCCGGCTGTCTGTGGAGATCAGGGCAACCGTGTCCTGCGACGGCCGTACCGGCGTGGAGATGGAGGCCCTCACAGCCGTATCCACTGCCGCACTGACGGTGTACGATATGTGCAAGGCCGTCCAGAAGGATATGGTCATCACTGACATCCGCCTGCTGAGCAAGACCGGCGGTGTCCACGGCGATTACAAACGGGAGGAATAAATATGTATACAGCAGCAGTCATTACCATCAGCGATAAGGGCTACCGTGGGGAGCGTGTGGATACCAGCGGCCCCAATCTGGTGGAAATTCTGAAGGAAAAGGGCTTTGATGTGACCTATACCTCCATCATTCCCGACGAAAAGGACATGATCAAAGCAGAGCTGTGCAAATGCGCCGACGAGCTTCAAATCGCCCTGGTGCTGACCACCGGCGGCACCGGCTTCTCTCCCCGGGACATCACCCCTGAGGCCACCATGGAGGTCATTGAGCGCCCCACCCCCGGCATTCCCGAGGCCATGCGCTACGAATCCCTGAAGATCACCCCCAAGGGCTGTCTGAGCCGCTCCGCAGCAGGCATCCGGGGCAGAAGCCTGATCATCAACCTGCCCGGCAGCAAGAAGGCCAGCCAGGAAAACATTCTGGCAGTCATCGACCCCGTGGCCCACGGCCTGGATATGCTCTACTCCGAAGGCAGCGCCGACTGCGCCAAATAAAAACAGGGCAGAAGGGTGCCTTGCGTGCAGTAAGTGCCGATACAACCAACACAAACGTAAGAAGGTATTCCTATGATTCGAAAAGCGACAAAGGATGATAGCTTTGTTTTGGCACAGATGGCTGTTCAAATGTGGGATAGTCATACCGCAGATGAATTAGAAATAGAGTTTTCAGAAACGCAGAATAACGGACAATCGGTTTTTTTCATCAAGTATCTCGGTGAAATCCCCATTGGTTTCGCGCAGTGTGGCTTGCGAAAAGACTATGTTGAAGGAACAGAAAGTTCTCCCGTGGGTTACTTGGAGGGTATTTTCGTAAAGGAAAAATATCGAAAGAACGGGTATGCAAAAGAGTTGCTGTGTGCTTGCGAAATGTGGGCAAAAGAAGCTGGATGCAGTGAGTTTGCAAGTGACTGCGAGATAGACAACATGGACAGCTTCAGATTCCACATGTCGGTGGGCTTTGATGAAGCAAATCGTATCATCTGTTTCAAGAAAAAATTGTAAACCCTTTGAAAAACCAATATCCAGAACAGAAAACCGCAGCACCCACTTCAACGGGGTGCTGCGGTGTTGTTTATGCATAAAGCTCCGTTTCCACAACGCATTCATTTTTGATCCGGCCAACCAGATAGTTCAGGGCATCAACCACTCTGGGCCGGATGTCGCCGCCGATGAGCACATACATAATATCGTCGCCCATCTTCAGCGCACCCTCGTTGAGCCAGACACGGATGTAATAGATGCCGTCGAGTTTATAGGCATCGCGGATGACGGCGTTGACCTTCGCTTCGTCATAGGAAAAAATCATGCCGGTGACTTCCTTGGTGTTTTCTTCGCCGTAGCGGACCTTTGCCTTGGCGCTCTGCCGGACGGTGCCGTTGTGGGTCAGATACATTCCGCACAGGGGGGCGGATTCGTGGGCCTTGGCTTCCATCAGCCAGGCATCAATGGAAGGGGTGGGCTTCGCCATGACTTAACCTCCGGTAGAAAGAAATTGGATGAAATAGCGGTGATAAATGGCTTCCACATCGGCATCCTCACCCTCCATGCGAACCTTGATCCGCTTGGCGGCCCAGACGCCCATGCCCTTTGGCTTCAGCTCGGTCAGGGAAATGCGGCAGGAGCCGAAGGAATAATGGTCGGCGTTTTCTTCGGTTACATCGCTCTGCTCCCGGAAAAAGGCCCGGGCACGCTGGATGGAAACGCTCCAGGTTTCTTCTTTGATCATGGAAATCACCTCCTCCATATCATACAGCAACTTGCAGAAAAAAGAAAGATGAAATCCTATTGAAATTGACATTTTTGTGTGCTATACTCAGTGCGTGAAATGACAAGCCCCGGCAAATGGGGGATACAGCGTTTTGCGAAGCGGTGGACGAGCCTCTTTTCGAAAGCACATCAGGGATACAGAGATGGTATACCCTTTTTGCGTCGGAAGGCTCGTCTTTTTTATGCAATTATAATTGGAGGAACGAAAATGAAAAAGATCATCTCCCTGCTGCTGGCGCTGACCATGGTCATGACCCTGGCTGCCTGCGGCACCACCCCCCCGGAAACCACCGCCCCCCCTGCAACCGATCCTGTCCCCGAGACCACTGCTCCTGCTCCCGAAACCACCGTCCCCATGGAAACTGAGCCTGCTCTGGTTGTGGACACCTGCATCCTGAAGGAAGCAGATGACAAGATGCTCAACACTTACTCCGCCATTGCGGTGAACCCCGAGGCTCCCTTCGTGGACGCTGACGGCAACGCCGTTTCCGATGTCTATGTGAACACCGCCGGTGCCGATGCCCTGGTTCAGTGGCTGCTGACCGCTGAGGCTCTGGACATGGCTGCAAACTACGGCTTCGCTGAGTACGGCGAGTACCTGTTCTATGTTCTGGAGAACGCTCCCGTTTACACCGGTGAGATCGCCGCTGCCACCGAGGAGACCAAGACCATCCGCCTGTCCACCACCACCTCCGTCAAGGACTCCGGCCTGCTTGGCTACCTGCTGCCTGCCTTTGAGGCCGCCTACGGCTACACTGTGGAGGTTCAGTCCGCCGGTACCGGCAAGGCCATCGCTGCCGCCAAGGCCGGCAACGCCGACCTGATCCTGGTCCACTCCAAGAGCCAGGAGGAGACCTTCGTTGCTGACGGCTTCGGCCGCACCGTTTCCGGCTTCGAGGCCGAGCGTGTTTCCTTCATCTACAACTACTTCGTCCTGTGCGGTCCCTCCGCTGACCCTGCCGGCGCAGCCGCTGCCGCTTCCGTTCTGGATGCCTTTGCGGCCATCGCTGAGGGCAAGCATACCTTCATCTCCCGTGGTGACGGCTCCGGCACCCACACCAAGGAGCTGGCCCTGTGGCCTGCTGAGCTGGGCATTGCCAAGGAAGCTGAGTCCTTCGCAGCCTACACCGAATGGTATGTGTCCGCCAACACCGGCATGGGCGCCTGCCTGGTCATGGCTGAGGAGATGGGCGGCTACATCCTCACCGATAAGGCCACCTTCCTGACCTTTGTCGCCAACGACGGCGTTATGGGTTGATTTTCCATCAAAATTAAAGTAAAATGAATCCCGTGGGGCAACCCACGGGATTTTTTGGAATTATACTAATTTCCAATAAGAACCTTTAATACCTCGTCGAGGATAAATTGCGTCAGAAAAGGCCGAGGACGACGGTGGGCTGTCGCCCACCTAGGACGAGAACGCATTATGACGGAATTTAGACCGACGAGGGTTAAAGGATTCTATTAGAAATTAGTAAAACGGGGGGAAACGGTGTGAAAACCTCTCTGATCAAAGCAATCGAGCTGATTCTCTCCGCCGACGCGGAGCTTCTGAATATTCTGTCCGTTACCGCGGAAATGAGCCTGAAAAGCTCCGTGCTGGCCCTGCTCATCGGTCTGCCCATCGGCATCTGGCTGGGTGCCTGCCGGTTCCCGGGCAGGGGAATGGTGCTGGTTGTCAACCGCACCTTGCAGGGAATGCCCCCTGTGGTCTGCGGACTGCTGTTTTATATGCTGTTTTCCGGTGTTGGCCCCTTCCGGCATCTGAAGCTGTTGTTTACCGTGAAGATCATGGTCATGGCCCAGGTGGTGCTGATCACCCCCATCGTGGTGAACGCCATGGAGAGCTATGTGGCAGGGGTTGCGCCCTCCGTCCGGGAAACTGCCCGGGGCTTGGGGCTGGGCGGCGTGAAAACCTTCGGCCTTCTCTGCAACGAGTGTGTGTATCAGATCATCTCCGCCTATCTGCTGGCCTTTGCCCGGTCCATCGCCGAGGTGGGCGCGGTGTCCATGGTGGGCGGCGCCATCAGCTGGAAAACCAACGTGATGACCACCGCCATCATGCAGCACACCAACCGGGGCAGCTTCTCCCTGGGCATCGCTCTGGGACTGATCCTGCTGACCATTTCCCTGATCGTCAATACCGTCATTTCTCTGCTGCAAAGGAGGCTGAGCCGATGAAGCTGTCCCCCTTCACCAAAACCTATGAGGGCAGGCAGGTGCTGGATTTTCCCGGCATGGAACTGAAAAAAGGAACCATTTACGCCGTCATCGGTGCCAACGGCAGCGGAAAATCCACCTTCGCCAAAATTGTCTCCGGGATTCTGAAGGCCGACCGGGGCGGCTGCCCCGTATCCGGCGGAACCGTGGGATACCTGCCCCAGAAGCATTACGCCTTTCGGATGACCACCAAAGCAAACCTTCTGCTCAACGGCAAATCGGAAGCCCGGGCCTGTGAGCTGATGGACGCCCTGCAGCTCCGGCATCTGGAAGCCAAACGGGCAGACCGGCTCTCCGGCGGCGAAACCGCCCGGATGGCCCTGGCCCGGCTGATGATGAACCGCTATGACCTGGTGCTGCTGGACGAACCCACTGCCGCCATGGATATGGAAACCACCCTGCTGTCAGAACAGCGGATCGCCCGGTATGTACAGGAAACCGGCTGCACCCTGATTCTTGTGACCCACAGCCTCCAGCAGGCCCGTCGGCTGGCAGGGGAGGTCTGGTATTTCCACAGGGGAAAGCTGCTGGAGTCCGGTGCCGCGGACCAGGTTCTTTCCCACCCGGAACAGCCCCAGACCCGGCAGTTTCTGGATTTTTACGGCATTTAACGGAGGTGTCCCATGCTGAGAAAACTGTACATCGAGCCCACCGCAAAATGCAACCTCAACTGCAAAATGTGCTTTCGGCACACCTGGTTTGATGAGCCCATCTGCGATCTGAGCCTGGAGGATTTCCGCCGGGTTCTGGAAACCATGCCCCGGTCTGTGGAAACGATTTTCTTCGGCGGCATGGGTGAGCCTCTGTTCCACAAGGAGATTCTGACCATGATCCGCCTGGCGGCGGAAACCGGCGCGGAGGTGGAGCTGCTGACCAACGGAACGCTGCTCTCCGAAGCCATGATCTGCGGTCTGCTGGATGCCGGCCTGTCCCGGCTGTGGATCTCCATTGACGATCTGGAAACCGATTCCTCCATCAACGCAAGCTCTGACCATGGGGCCCTGGATCACTCCGGCCACAACCACTCCGGCCTGGTGCTGAGCAATATCCGCCTGCTCAACAAGCTCCGGCAGAAGCATCTGAGCAGCATCTCCCTGGGTATCACCTTTGTGGCCATGAAGAGCAACGTCCACCAGCTGGCGAAGCTGCCCTTCTTCATCGCCCAGCATCTGGTGGACGAGGTGAACGTGTCCAACATTTCGCCCACCGATGAATCCTCCCAGGAGGAGCTGCTGTACACAGGCCTTGTGAATATGTACACCGGCCCCGGCAAGGGAAGCGTGCTGCCCACCGTCCGGCTGCCCTTTTTTGACATGAACATCCCCGAAGCCGCCGACGGCATCCGGAGCCTGATGCGCAAGCAGAATTTCAACCTCTATTTCAATGACCAGCCGGTGCTGCGGAAAACCGGCTACTGTAAATTCGTCCGGGAGGGCATGACCTTCGTCCGGGCCGACGGCGAGGTGTGCCCCTGCATGGCTCTGCTCCACAACGGCTACACCTGGATGAACGGCATCCGCCGGAAGATCACTCACTGCTCCTTCGGAAACGCGAAGCGGCAGTCCCTGGCAGAAATCTGGAACAGCCGGGAGTATCAAGCGTTCCGCAGAAAGTTTGATGATTTTGACTTTGCCTCCTGTCTGTACTGCGGCCATTGCGAGCTGTTTTCCGAGAACCGGGAGGACTGCATCGGCAACACCCACCCCACCTGCGGCGGCTGCCTGTGGGCCGAGGGCGTGCTGAGCTGCCCGTAAATGAGAATCCAAGCCGGGAAGGTCCGCCTTTCCGGTTTGATTCTTTGAGTTGAAAATGATATACAATATATCCAAAATGAGAAATGCTCTTTTGGCGCAACTGTAGAATTGCGCAGATACAGGAAAAATTTGGTTGCAAATCCCTCCCCCTGCGGTATAGTGAAAGGGATCATTACGCAACCGGTTTCTCAGTGAGAAACCTTTCGGGAGATACTATTATGAGAACAAGCGGTATTTTGATGCACATTTCCTCCCTGCCCGGTGCCTACGGCATCGGCTCCATGGGAAAGGAAGCCTATGATTTTGTGGACTTTCTGAGCCGGGCAGGCCAGGCGTACTGGCAGATTCTGCCCCTGAGTCCCACGGGCTACGGAGATTCTCCTTACCAGTCCACCTCCACCTTTGCAGGCAATCCCTATCTGATCGACCTGGAAACCCTGACCCGGGAGGGTCTGCTCCTGCCCGGCGAGGCGGAGGAATTTTTCTGGGGCAGCGACCCGGGACGGGTGGATTACGGCAGTCTGTACAACAGCCGTTTTACCCTTCTGCGCAAAGCCTTTGCCCGGTTCCGGCCGGAACAGAATTACTGGGACTTTGTTGCGGACAATGCCGGCTGGCTGGAGGATTACAGCCTTTTCATGGTCCTTAAGGAGAAATACGAAGGGGCGCCCTGGCAGAATTGGCCCGAGCCCCTGCGCACCCGGGACCCGGAAGCCCTTGGGCAGTACCGCAGCGCTCTGGACGCGGAGCTTCGGTTCCGGTACTTTGTGCAGTATCAGTTTTTCCGCCAGTGGCAGGCTCTGCGGCGCTATGCCAATGACCGGGGCATCCGGATCATCGGCGACGTGCCCATCTATGTCCCTCTGGACTCTGCCGATGTGTGGAGCAGCCCGGAGCTGTTCCGGCTGGATGGGGAGGGCCGCCCGGAGGCGGTGGCAGGCTGTCCCCCCGATTCCTTCTCCGCCGACGGTCAGCTCTGGGGAAATCCCCTGTATGACTGGGCGAAGATGAAGGAAACCGGCTACGCCTGGTGGATTCGCCGTCTGGCCGCGGCGGCAAAGATGTACGATGTGGTTCGCCTGGATCATTTCCGGGGCTTTGAAAGCTACTGGGCCGTTCCTGCCGGGGATACCACCGCCGCGGGAGGGCGCTGGGAGCCGGGCCCGGGGATGGATTTTATCGGCGCGGTTCAGCAGGCTCTGCCGGAGCTTGCCTTCATCGCTGAGGATCTGGGCTATGTGACAGCCGAAGTCCGGAAGCTCCAGGAGGATTCCGGCTATCCCGGCATGAAGGTGCTGCAGTTTGCCTTCGATTCCCGGGAAACGGCGGACTATCTGCCCCATACCTACCCCGTGAATTCTGTGTGCTATTCCGGCACCCATGACAATCTGACCCTGGGCCAGTGGTTTGACGAGGCTGCCCCGGAGGACATCGCCATGGCAAAGGCCTACCTGGGACTGAATCAGGAGGAGGGGCTGATCAAGGGCATGATCCGGGGCTGCATGGGCTCTGTGAGCCGGCTCTGCGTGATCCAGATGCAGGACTGGCTGGAGCTGGACGGCCAGGCCCGGATGAATTTCCCCGGCACCCTGACAGACCGGAACTGGACCTGGAGAGCGGCCCCCGGCTTTGCATCAGACGCTCTGGCAGACCGGATCCGGGAAGTCACCGGCCGGTACGGAAGACTGTAATCATGTAAGGCCGCCTGTCTGGGCGGCCTTTTCCACATTCTGCATGGAAAAAACGCCCTTCTTCCGGGAATACTGTCGAAGGGAAGGAGGGAAGAAGGATGATCGGATTGATTTTAAGCACCCTGGAGCCGGAACGGGCCGCACCGGGCTGGCAGGGCCAGCCCTGGGTGCTGGTCCGGGGCCAGGGAGAAACCGTGGAAGCGGTGGATCTGGTGGGTTGCCGGATCGGGGAACGGGTGCTGGTTGTGTCCGGGCAGGCGGCAGGAAAGCTGTCCATGGGCTGTGCCGCGGACCATGCCGTGGCGGCGGTTTTGAAGGACCCGGGAAATAATGGTTGACAAAACCGCCTGAATGGGGCATAATATCTCTACAATTCCACACCAAAAGCGTTGAAGAGAAGAGTAACCGCAGGAAAACGGACAGAGAACCCCGGCAGCTGAGAAGGGGAGCGTAAAAAGCGCGGCGAACATGGCCTCGGAGCTTCGGAGCTGAATGATGATTAGGCTTCGACGGATCACGCCCGTTACAGCGTCTGAAGGCATACCGTCCGGTATGCGAAACAAGGTGGTACCGCGTCAATTTTTGTCGCCCTTGAGCATTCAGGGGCGACTTTATTTTTTATGTAATAAGGAAGAGTGAATAGTGAAGAGGTATGGTATCGCTTCGCGATGAATCTGAATCGTCCCGAAGGGACACCACACTTATTCACTATTCACTATTACCTCTTACTTCAAACCAAGGAGGATCAGAAATGAGCAACAAGAAACCCTATTATATCTCTACAGCCATTGCCTATACTTCCGCCAAGCCTCACATCGGCAATACCTATGAGATTGTTCTGGCAGATGCCATCGCCCGCTACAAGCGTCAGGCAGGCTTTGATGTCTACTTCCAGACCGGCACCGACGAGCACGGTCAGAAGATTCAGGAAAAGGCTGAGGCCGCAGGCGTGACGCCTCAGGAGTATGTGGACAATGTGGCCGCAGAAATCAAGCGGATCTGGGATCTGATGAACACCACCTACGACCGCTTCGTCCGCACCACCGATCCCGAGCACAAGACCAAGGTGCAGAAGATCTTTGAGCGGATGTATGAGAAGGGCGACATCTACAAGGGCAAGTACGTGGGCAAGTACTGCACTCCCTGTGAGTCCTTCTGGACCGAGAGCCAGCTGGTGGACGGCAAGTGCCCTGACTGTGGCCGGGAATGCAAGGATGCCGAGGAAGAGGCCTACTTCTTCAAGATGAGTAAGTACGCAGACCGCCTTCTGGAGCACATCGAAACCCATCCCGACTTTATCCAGCCCGAGAGCCGGAAGAATGAGATGATCAACAACTTCCTGAAGCCCGGTCTGCAGGATCTGTGCGTTTCCCGCTCCAGCTTCACCTGGGGTGTGCCTCTGACCTTCGCTCCCGGTCATGTCAGCTACGTGTGGCTGGACGCACTGTCCAACTACATCACCTTCTGCGGCTACGATCCCGACGGAAACCACGACGAGCATTACAAGAAGTTCTGGCCTGCTGACCTGCACCTGATCGGCAAGGACATCGTCCGGTTCCACACCATCTACTGGCCCATCTTCCTGATGAGCATGGGCGAGGAACTGCCCAAGCAGGTCTTTGGTCATCCCTGGCTGCTGGTCAAGGGCGACAAGATGTCCAAGTCCAAGGGCAACATGATCTATGCAGACGACCTGGTAGAGCTGTTCGGCGTGGACGCTGTCCGCTACTTCGTGCTGCATGAGATGCCCTTCGCTTCCGACGGTATTATGACCTACGACCTGATCATTGAGCGTGTCAACTCCGAGCTTGCTAACATTCTGGGCAACCTGGTCAACCGCACCATCGCCATGGATCACAAGTATTTCGACGGCAAGGTTATGCCTTCCGATGTCTGCGAGCCCATCGACGAGGAGCTGAAGGCTGTGGCTCTGGCCATGCCCGGCAAGGTGGAGGCCAAGATGAACGAGCTGAAGGTGGCAGATGCCATCGACGAGATCTTCGTCCTGCTGCGCCGCGCCAACAAGTATATCGACGAGACTGCTCCCTGGGCACTGGCCAAGGACGAGGCAAACCATCCCCGTCTGGGTACCGTACTGTACAACCTGCTGGAGTCCATCCGTTTCGCCGCCATTGCCCTGGAACCATTCCTGCCTGATACCTCCAAGCGTATTCTGTCCCAGATCAACATGGAGAACGGCGGCCTGGAGAGCCTGAATGCCTTCGGCGCAATGCCTGTGGGCGGCGATGTGGGTACCGGCGAGATCCTGTTTGCCCGTCTGGATATGGCAAAGAAGCTGGCTGAGATCGAGGAATTCAACGCCGCCAAGGCCAAGGCCGCTCTGCCTGCGCTGGAGATCGAGCCCTACACCGAGGAGAAGGTGGATTTCGACACCTTCTGCAAGTCTGACCTCCGTGCTGTGAAGGTTGTGGACTGCAAGAACGTGAAGAAGTCTGACAAGCTGCTCCAGTTCACTCTGGACGACGGCTCCGGCACCCCCCGTCAGATTCTCTCCGGCATTGCCAAGTTCTACAAGCCCGAGGAGCTGATAGGCAAGACTCTGGTGGCCATCACCAACCTGCCTCCCAGAAAGATGATGAGCCGGGAGTCCAACGGTATGCTCCTGTCCGCTGTTCACACCGAAAAGGGTGAGGAGAAGCTGAATCTGATCATGCTCGACGACGCGATTCCCGCAGGCGCAAAGCTTTGTTGATATGATCACCGTCATTGCGAGCCAGTGCGCACACTGGCGTGGCAATCCCGTGAAGGGGTCAGAAGCCTTACGGGATTGCCACGGGCCTTCGGCCTTCGCAATGACGTTTTTTTTACTTTCTGACTACGGAGGAATGAAAATGCTCGCCGACTGCCACATTCATATGCTTCTGGACGGGGAATACTGGCGTGCTGCCATCGATACCCATCGGCAAAGCCCCGCTATTGCCCTGATCCGGGAAAGACTCGCGTCCTATGCCCAAAATGGCTTTACCTACCTCCGGGACGGCGGCGACCGCTGGGGCGTGGGCAGGGCCGCCCGGGATCTGGCCCCGGAATACGGCATCCGATACCGCACCCCACTGGCTCCACTGTGCCGGGAGGGAAATTACGGTGCCTTCATCGGCAGCACCTACCGGGATCTGGGGGAGTATCGAACCCTGGTGCGTCAGATCCGAAGGGACGGAGGCGACTTCATCAAGATTATGATCTCCGGGCTGATGGATTTTGACCGCTTCGGCGTTCTGACCCAGCCAGGTTATCCCCGGGAGCTGATCCGGGATCTGATCGCTGTGGCCCACGACGAGGGCTTTTCCGTCATGGCCCACGCCAACGGCGCCCGGACGGTGGAATACGCCGCGGAAGCCGGGGTGGACTCCGTGGAGCACGGTGCGTATCTGGACAGCGATGCCCTCCGTGCCATGGCGGAAAACGGAACCGTCTGGTGTCCTACATTGTCCACCGTGGGAAACCTGCGGGGCAGGGGACGGTTCGATGAACAGGCGGTGGCGGCGATTTATGACAGCGCCCTGGCCAATGTCCGCTGCTTTGCGGCCATGGGCGGACGGATCGCCCCCGGCAGTGACGCAGGTGCCTGGGCTGTGCCCCATGTGGAGGGAAGCCTGGACGAATATGAACATCTCCGGGCTGCTTTGGGAGGGGATTTCGCTGCCTGTGTAACCCTTGGAGTACAGGCGATTCGGGATAAGTTCTGAATCTGATTTTTTGCTTTGTGTGATTTTGACAGATTAACCGACGAAGATATGCCAAAATTATACAAGAAAAATCAGAACAGGATTTGACGAACGGAATCATTTGTGATAAAATATGGTCGTTGAATAAAGCGCCCGGCTACTGACGGAATCAGGTGGAATACCACCGGGGAACCGGGCGTCTGAACAGCCGACCGTCTGGGCGTACTTGTCTTTTTGGACGGGTGCGCCCTTTTGTGTTTTTTAGGAGGAGCTATGAAAAAAGTTGGCATTATCATGGGCAGTGATTCTGATCTGCCTGTCGTTCGCAAGGCCATTGACACCCTTGCGTCCTTTGACGTACCCTACGAGGTACACATTTACTCCGCCCACCGGACCCCTGTGCAGGCTCAGAGCTTTACTGCCTCTGCCCGTGAAAATGGGTTCGGTGTTTTGATTTGCGCTGCCGGCATGGCCGCCCATCTGGCCGGTGCCGTTGCCGCCAACACCACCCTGCCCGTTATCGGCATCCCCATGTCCTCTTCCAACCTGGGCGGCATGGAGGCACTGCTGTCCACCGTGCAGATGCCCAGCGGCATCCCTGTTGCCACCGTGGCCATCGGCGGCGCTGTGAACGCCGCGTTGCTGGCTATGGAAATGCTGGCCATCTCCGACGAGGCACTGGCTGAAAAGCTGGCCGCCAAGCGTGCTTCTGACACTGCCGCCGTTCTTGCCAAGAACGCCGCCGTGGAAGCCGAATTCAATAAGTAATCCCCTAGATATTCATCTTTTCAACATACAATTTCTATTTTCAGAAAGAGGTAATCAATTATGGAAAACCTGAAGCTGCTGTACACCGGCAAGACCAAGAATGTTTATGAGCTGCCCAATGGCAACTGCCTGCTGCTGTTCAAGGACGACTGCACCGGCAAGGACGGCGTGTTCGATCCCGGCGAGAACTCCGTGGGCCTGACCATCGAGGGCGTGGGCGATGTGAACCTGCGCATGAGCATCTACTTCTTCGAGAAGATCAATGCCGCCGGCATCAAGACCCACTACGTTTCCGCCGACCTGGCAAACACCACCATGGAAGTTCTGCCTGCCAAGGTCTTTGGCAAGGGCCTGGAAGTCATCTGCCGCCGCAAGGCTGTTGGCTCCTTCTTCCGCCGCTACAACGACTACTGCACCGAGGGCCAGGACCTGCCCTACTACGTGGAGACCACCTTCAAGAACGACGCTCTGGGCGATCCCCTGGTGACCAAGGACGGCCTGGTTGACCTGGGCGTTATGACCGCTGAGCAGTATGAGTCCCTGAAGGCTCAGACCCAGGCTATCACCAAGATCGTTGCTGACGATCTGGCTGAGAAGGGCATGGAGCTGTACGACATCAAGTTCGAGTTCGGCTACGCTCCCGACGGCCAGGTTATGCTGATCGACGAGGTCGCTTCCGGCAATATGCGCGTTTACAAGAACGGCGAGTACATCGATCCCATGACCCTGAACGGTCTGTTCTTTGCCTGATTTTCTGTGATTTGCAACCCTTGCCCCCGGAATCCCGGGGGTGAGGGCTGTCGCTGTTTTATTGCGGATTCCCCAAAAACACAACTGTCCGCCTCTGCGGAACCAATAATCTGAAGGAGTAACGAAATGGATCACAAGAATTCCTATTCCGCCAGCTACGCCGCTGCCGGTGTTGACATCACCGCCGGCTACCGTGCAGTGGAGCTGATGAAGAAGCACGTTGCCCGTACCCGGAACGAGGGCTGCCTGGACGACGTGGGCGGCTTCGGCGGCTGCTTCGGCCTGCCCATCGCCGGTATGGAGGAGCCTGTTCTGGTTTCCGGCACCGACGGCTGCGGCACCAAGGTCAAGCTGGCCATTCTGATGGACAAGCACGACACCATCGGCATCGATGCCGTTGCCATGTGCGTCAACGATATCATCTGCTGCGGCGCAAAGCCTCTGTTCTTCCTGGACTACATCGCCTGCGGCAAGAACATCCCCGAGAAGATCGCTGAGATTGTCGGCGGCGTTGCGGAGGGCTGCGTCCAGTCCGGTGCCGCGCTGATCGGCGGCGAGACTGCCGAGCATCCCGGCATGATGCCTGTGGAGGACTACGACCTGGCAGGCTTCGCTGTGGGCATCGTGGACAAGAAGAAGATCATCGACAATACCCGTATGGCAGCCGGCGATGTGGTCATCGCCCTGGCCTCCACCGGCATCCATTCCAACGGCTTCTCCCTGTGCCGGAAGGTTTTCGACATCGACAACAACAACCCCGAGCTGTACGTTGCCCGTGAGGAGCTGGGCGGCAAGAGCGTTGCCGAGGCTCTGCTGGTGCCCACCCGGATTTACGTCAAGTCCGTCCTGGCCCTGCTGGAGCAGGTGGACGTGAAGGGCATCTCCCACATCACCGGCGGCGGCTTCTACGAGAACATTCCCCGTTCCATCCCCGATGGCCTGTGCGCAAAGATCGACAAGTCCGCCATCAAGGTTCTGCCTATCTTCGATGTCATCGCCAAGACCGGCAATATCCCCGAGCGTGATATGTTCAACACCTACAATATGGGTGTGGGCATGAGCATCGTGGTTCCTGCCGACCAAGTGGAGAAGGCTCTGGAGATTCTGAAGGCCAACGGCGAGGATGCCTACGTCATCGGCCAGATCATCGAGGGCGAGGAGAAGGTGATCCTGTGAAAAAGATCGCTGTCCTCGTTTCCGGCGGCGGCACCAATTTGCAGGCGCTGATCGATGCCCAGGGCTCCGTCCTCAACAGCGGCAGAATTGCCCTTGTTGTGGCAAACAATGCCAATGCCTATGCCCTGGAGCGTGCAAAGAAGGCCGGTATTGCCACCGCTGTGGTTCTGAAAAAGGAATGCGGCTCACAGAAAGCCTTTGAAGAAAAGCTGAAGGAAGTCCTTGCGGAGCATGAGATCGACCTGATCGTGCTGGCAGGCTTTATGACCATCCTCACCGAGTCCTTTACCTCCGCTTACCCCAAGCGGATTCTGAATGTCCATCCCAGCCTGATCCCCAGCTTCTGCGGCGAGGGCTTCTACGGACTCCGTGTCCACGAGGAGGCCCTGCGCTACGGCGTAAAGGTCACCGGTGCCACGGTTCACTTTGTCAACGAGATTCCCGACGGCGGTGAGATCATCGCCCAGAAGGCTGTGTACATCGAAGAAGGGGACACCCCCGAAATTCTGCAGCGCAGAGTCATGGAGCAGGCCGAATGGCTTCTGCTGCCCATGGCCGCCGAAAAGGTCTGCGCTTCCATGTAAGGAGATAATTACAATGAACGTTTACGAAACCAAGACCATGCGTGAGCGCCTGGACGGCAACACCTACCCCGGCCGGGGCATCGTGCTGGGCGTGACCCCCGACGGCACCAAGGCTGTCGCCGCCTACTTCATCATGGGCCGCTCCGTCAACTCCCGGAACCGTGTGTTCTGCCTGGAGCCCGACGGCATCCGCACCCAGGCTCACGATCCTGCTCTGATGAAGGACCCCCACCTGATCATCTACCATCCCGTCCGGGAGCTGGGCCGGGGCCTGATCGTCACCAACGGCGACCAGACCGACACCATCTGGGAGTTCGCCGCCCGGGGCGAATCCTGGGAAGCTGCCCTGCGGACCCGTCAGTTCGAGGACGACGGCCCCAACTGGACCCCCAGAATCTCCGGCATTCAGGCAAACGACGGCTCCTACAAGATGTCCATTCTGAAGGCCGCTGATCCCGAGGGCAATGCCTGCGCCCGGTTCTTCTGGGAGTACCCCGCAACCGCCGGTCTGGGCCATTTCCTGCACACCTATGTCTGCGACGGCAACCCTGTGATTCCCACCTTCCAGGGCGAGCCTGAGCGTGTGGAGATCCCTGCCGACATCGACGTTTTCACCACCGAGCTGTGGGAGAATCTGGACGAGAACAACAAGATCTCCCTGTTCGTCCGCTACACCGACATCGAGTCCGGTAAGTTCGAGCAGAGAATCATCAACAAGCACAACTAAAAACCTACCCGTGTCATTGCGAGCCAGTGCGCACACTGGCGTGGCAATCCCCTCCGGATTTCCGGAGTGTTGATGGGGATTGCCACGTCGCTCCGCTCCTCGCAATGACGTGGAATATTGGATGGAGGATATATAAAATGAAAGAATTTGCCCTGAAGTACGGCTGCAACCCCAACCAGAAGCCTGCTTCCCTGTATATGCACGACGGCAGCGAGCTGCCCATCGAGATTCTGAACGGCCGCCCCGGCTACATCAACTTCATGGACGCCCTGAACTCCTGGCAGCTGGTCAAGGAGCTGAAGGAAGCCACCGGCATGGCCTGTGCCACCTCCTTCAAGCACGTTTCTCCCACCTCCGCCGCCGTGGGCAAGGTGCTGCCTATTGAGCTGAAGAAGGCCTGCTTCGTTGAGGACGTGGAGGGTCTGGACGAGAATCCTCTGGCCTGCGCTTACGTCCGTGCCCGTGGTGCTGACCGTCTGTGTTCCTTTGGCGACTGGGTCGCCCTGTCCGATGTCTGCGACGAGATGACCGCAAAGCTGATTGCTCCCGAGGTTTCCGACGGCGTCATCGCCCCCGGCTACACCGACGAAGCTCTGGCCATTCTGAAGGCCAAGCGCAAGGGCAGCTACAACGTGGTCAAGATTGACCCCAACTATGTCCCCGACGCTCAGGAGCGGAAGCAGATCTTCGGCATCACCTTCGAGCAGGGCCGGAACAACTTCAAGATCGGCGAGCACCTGCTGGAGAACATCGTCACCGCCAACAAGGAGCTGCCCGAGTCCGCAAAGATCGACCTGATCGTGTCCCTGATCACCCTGAAGTACACCCAGTCCAACTCCGTCTGCTTTGCTTATGACGGCCAGGCTATCGGTGTCGGTGCCGGTCAGCAGTCCAGAGTCCACTGTGTCCGTCTGGCAGGCTCCAAGGCCGATACCTGGTTCCTGCGTCAGCATCCCAAGACCCTGAACCTGCCCTTCCGTCCCGACCTGGGCCGCCCCGGCCGTGACAACGTCATCGACGGCTACATCAACGGCAATGAGGAGGATGTCTGCGCTGAGGGCATCTGGCAGAACTACTTCACCGTCCGTCCCGAGCCTCTGACCGCAGAGGAGAAGCGTGCATGGCTGGACAGCCGTGATGCCGTGGCTCTGGGCTCCGACGCATTCTTCCCATTCCCCGACTCCGTCAAGCGCGGCGTTGCCTCCGGTGTCAAGTACATCGCCGAGCCCGGCGGCTCCATCCGTGACGACCTGGTCATCGCCGAGTGCGACAAGAACGACATCGTCATGGCCTTCACCGGCATGAGACTGTTCCACCACTAATCAACACCCCGCATCATTGCGAGGAGGGCGAAGCCCGACGCGGCAATCCCCATGGGATTTCCAGAAGATTGCAGAGGATTGCCACGCCAGTGTGCGCACTGGCTCGCAATGACGTGGATCATTAGGGAGAATATTTATGAACATTATGCTTATCGGCGGTGGTGGCCGTGAACACGCCATTCTCCGCTCTCTGAAAAAGAATCCCAGCGTGGAAATCGTCTGGATGCTGCCCGGCAACGGCGGCATGGCGGACGAGGCCATCTGCACCGGTATTTCTGCCACCGACCTGGATGCCATCGAGGCTTTCGCCAAGGAGCATCCCGTGGACTACGCCGTGGTGGCACCTGACGATCCTCTGGTTCTGGGCTGCGTGGACCGGCTGAACGCTCTGGGCATTCCCTGCTTCGGCCCCAAGGCCAACGCCGCCATCATCGAAGGCTCCAAGGCCTTCTCCAAGAACCTGATGAAAAAGTACGGCATCCCCACCGCTGCCTACGAGATCTTCACCGAGCTCCCTAAAGCTCTGGAGTATCTGAAAACCGCCCCCATCCCCACCGTGGTCAAGGCTGACGGCCTGGCACTGGGCAAGGGCGTCATCATCGCAATGACCCGAGAAGAAGCTGTTGAGGCTGTCACCGACATGATGGCCGGCGGCAAGTTCGGCAAGAGCGGCACCACCGTGGTCATCGAGGAATTCCTGGAAGGCCCCGAGGTTTCCGTGCTGTCCTTCACCGACGGCAAGACCGTTAAGCCCATGATCTCCTCCATGGATCACAAGCGTGCTAAGGATAACGACGAGGGCCTGAACACCGGCGGCATGGGTACCATCGCCCCCAACCCCTACTACACCGACGCTGTGGCAGAGCGGTGCATGAAGGAAATCTTCCTGCCCACCATCAACGCCATGGCTTCCGAGGGCCGTCCCTTCTCCGGCTGCCTGTACTTCGGCCTGATGATTACCAAGGATGGCCCCAAGGTCATCGAGTACAACTGCCGCTTCGGCGATCCCGAGACCCAGGTGGTTCTGCCCCTGCTGGAAAGCGACCTGCTGACCGTGATGCAGGCTTGCACCAACGGCACTCTGGCAGAAACCGAGGTCAAGTTCGCTGACAAGCACGCCTGCTGCGTCATCACCGCCTCCGCCGGCTACCCCGAGGCCTACAAGAAGGGCTACCCCCTGGTCATGACCGAGGAAGCCGCTGCTGCCACCTATGTGGCAGGCGCCAAGATTGCCGACGGCGTTCTCGTCACCAACGGCGGCCGTGTCACCGGCACCACCGCCATCGCCGCGTCCCTCCCCGAAGCCATCCGTGAAGCCTACCGTCTGGCCGACGGCGTTCAGTTCGAGAACGCTTACCGCAGATCCGACATCGGCCAGCGGGCACTGAAAGCGTAAACAGGAGAGAAAAATCTATGGTTTATCGTATTTTTGTTGAAAAGAAGCCCGGCCAGACCCATGAGGCAGACAACCTGTTCCGTGATGTCCGGGAGTTCCTGCAGATCCAGTCCCTGGAGTCTGTCCGCGTCATCAACCGCTACGATGTGGAAAACATCGACGAGGCGCTGTTTCGGAATGCTGTTCGCAACGTGTTCTCCGAGCCCCAGGTGGACAATGTCTACGAGGAGCTGAACGCTGAGGGCATCGTGTTCGCCGTGGAGCCCCTGCCCGGTCAGTTCGATCAGAGAGCAGACTCTGCCGCCCAGTGCATCCAGATCATCTCCCAGGGCGAGCGTCCCCTGGTCCGCACCGCAAAGGTCTACGTTCTGACCGGCGCGCTGACCGAGGAAGAGATCACCGCCATCCGGAAGTATGTCATCAACCCCGTGGAGTGCCGCGAAGCTGACCTTGCAAAGCCCGAGACTCTGGTGATGCAGTATGAGATCCCCGAGAAGGTGGCCACCGTGGAAGGCTTCCTGGAGCTGGACCGTGCCGGTCTGGAGGCAATGGCAAAGAACCTGGGCCTGGCCATGGACGCAGGCGATCTGGAGTTCTGCCAGGGCTACTTCAAGACTGAGGGCCGGAACCCCACCATCACCGAGATCCGCATGATCGACACCTACTGGTCCGATCACTGCCGTCATACCACCTTCAATACCATTATTGACAATGTGACCTTCGCAGACCCTCTGCTGCAGAGCGCCTACGATGAGTACATCGCCACCCGTGCCGAGCTGGGCCGCACCAAGCCCATCACCCTGATGGACATCGGCACCCTGGCCGGCAAGTGGCTGCGCAAGAACGGTATGCTGGAAAAGCTCTACGAGTCCGAGGAGATCAACGCCTGCACCGTCCGCATGACCGTGAACGTGGACGGCGAGGATCAGCCCTGGCTGCTGCTGTTCAAGAACGAGACCCATAACCATCCCACTGAGATCGAGCCCTTCGGCGGTGCAGCAACCTGCATCGGCGGCGCCATCCGTGACCCCCTGGCAAGCCGTGCCTATGTTTACGGCGCCATGCGTGTCACCGGTGCCGCTGACCCTCTGAAGCCCGTGGGCGAGACCATGCCCGGCAAGCTGCCCCAGCGCAAGATCGTCACCACCGCCGCCGCAGGCTATTCCTCCTACGGCAACCAGATCGGTCTGGCCACCGGTATGGTCGATGAGATTTACCATCCCGGCTATGCCGCAAAGCGTATGGAGATCGGCGCGGTTGTGGGTGCTGTCCATGAGGACCACTCCAAGCCTGACTTCCCTGCACCCGGCGACAAGGTCATCCTGCTGGGCGGCCGTACCGGCCGTGACGGCGTTGGCGGTGCCACCGGCTCCTCCAAGGCCCATGACATGAAGTCCGTGGAAACCTGCGGCTCCGAAGTTCAGAAGGGCAACGCCCCCGAGGAGCGCAAGCTCCAGCGTCTGTTCCGCAACGGCGAGGCCGCTGTGATGATCAAGCGCTGCAACGACTTCGGCGCAGGCGGCGTGTCCGTTGCCATCGGCGAGCTGGCCGACGGTCTGGACATCGACCTGAACAAGGTTCCCAAGAAGTACGAAGGCCTGGACGGCACTGAGCTGGCCATTGCAGAGTCTCAGGAGCGTATGGCCATCGTGGTCGCCGCTGAGAATGTGGAGCGTTTCCTGGAAATCGCCGCCACCGAGAACCTGGAGGCCACTGTGGTCGCCACCGTCACTGACACCAACCGTCTGGTGATGCACTGGAACGGCGCAACCATCTGCGACGTAAGCCGTGATTTCCTGAACTCCAACGGTGCTGAAAAGCACATTGACATTGAACTGGCTCCTGCCAGTGAATATGAGGTGGAGGTCACCGGCACCTTCTCCGAGAATATGAAGCGTGTCGCCACCGACCTGAACACCTGTTCCAAGCGCGGCCTGTCTGAGCGCTTCGACGCCACCATCGGCGCAGGCACCGTCCTGATGCCCTTCGGCGGCAAGCTGCAGCACACTCCCATCCAGGCCATGGTTCACAAGGTCAGCCTGGAGAAGGGTCACACCGATGACTGCTCCGTTATGAGCTGGGGCTACAACCCCTTCATCACCTCCCACAGCCCCTACCACGGCGCATACCTAGCTGTCGTCGAGTCTGCCGCCAAGCTGGTTGCCACCGGCGCGAAGTATGAGGATGTGTACCTGACCTTCCAGGAGTACTTCCAGAGAGTGGGCCACGATCCCAAGCGCTGGGGCCAGCCCATGGCCGCATTGCTCGGTGCCTTCAAGGCCCAGAAGGATCTGAAGATCGCAGCCATCGGCGGCAAGGACTCCATGTCCGGCACCTTTGAGGATCTGGACGTTCCTCCCACCCTGGTTTCCTTCGCTGTCACCACGGAGAAGGTGCAGAATATCATCTCCAACGAGTTCAAGAAGGCTGGCAGCAAGGTGATCTGCCTGGCTCCCAAGTATGACGAGAACAACCTGCCCAAGGCAGATTCTCTGCTGGAGGTATTCAACAAGGTTACTGAGCTGATGCGTGCAGGCAAGGTTCTGTCCTGCTACACCCCCGGCATGGGCGGCATCGGTGAAGCCGTGATGAAGATGTGCTTCGGCAACGGCCTGGGCTTTGATTTCGGTCCCGAGATGTGCGAAAGAGCCATCTTCAGCTACTGCTACGGTGCGTTCCTGCTGGAAGTCACTGAGGATGTGGAAGGCGCACTGCTGGTCGGCACGGTCACCGATAACGGCACGATTACCGGCTGCGGTGAGTCTGTCTGCCTGACTGCTCTGCTGAAAGACTACGAGGACAAGCTGGAATCCGTCTACCCCTGCAACATTGCAGACGCCAAGACACCCATCGAAACCGTGTCCTTCTCCGTTGACACCCGTGTGGCTCCTGCCGTCAAGGCTGCCAAGCCCAAGGTTCTGATTCCCGTATTCCCCGGCACCAACTGCGAGTACGATTCCGCCAAGGCCATGACCGATGCCGGTGCCGAGGCTGAGATCTTCGTCATCCGGAACCTGACTGCCGATGCCATTGCGTCCTCCGTTGAGGAGTTCTCCAAGAAGCTGGCCCAGAGCCAGATGGTGTTCATCCCCGGCGGCTTCTCCGGCGGCGACGAACCCGACGGCTCCGGTAAGTTCATCACCGCCTTCTTCCGCAACGCCGCAGTCAAGGAGGAGGTCACCCGTCTGCTGAACGACCGTGACGGCCTGATGCTGGGTATTTGCAACGGCTTCCAGGCACTGGTCAAGCTGGGTCTGGTGCCCTATGGCAAAATCATGGACTCCGACTGCGATATGCCCACTCTGACCTTCAACAACATCGGCCGTCACCAGTCCCGTCTGGTCCGTACCCGTGTTGCATCCAACATGAGCCCCTGGCTGTCTGCCACCAATGTGGGCGACGTGTTCACCGTGCCCATCTCCCACGGCGAGGGCCGCTTCTTCGCTGACGAGGCCACTGTCCGTGACCTGGCTGCCAAGGGTCAGATCGCTACCCAGTATGTGGATCTGTGCGGCAATGCTTCCGCCGATGTCCACTTCAACCCCAACGGCTCCATCTTCGCCATCGAGGGCATCACCTCCCCCGACGGCAGAGTCCTGGGCAAGATGGGTCACTCCGAGCGTAAGGGCTTCGGCCTGTACAAGAATGTCCCCGGCGAGTTCGACATGAAGCTGTTCGAGTCCGCTGTGAAGTATTTCAAGGGCTGATCCAGAATAAACCCACGAGGGGCGTGCGAAAGCACGCCCCTCGTTCCGTTTATAACAGATACTGCACCAGCCACAGCAGAATGATTCCCGGAATCCCCAGAAAGCCAGCGATGGATGCGGTCACCAGGTTGATGGGAAAGAAAATTCCGGTGTAGCCCGAGATCAGATTCAGAAGCCAGAGGCATGCAAAGCCGCACAGGGAATTGAGCCCCAGCTTCCAGAACCACTTCAGCGGCACCAGACAAAGCCGAAGAAACCCGAAAAACAGTACCACCGGAATGAAAATGTTCAGAAAGTCCTCCATAGTTCCTCCTTGCGTAAAAAGTTCCGATATCATCATACCACGCCCTTTCCCCGAAACCCGTCGAAACCCGGTCACTGTCAATCTGATCTGTTCCATTTGGGTGTGTATCTGACCGTACCCACAACATCCTGTAGTCTGCCAAAAACCGACAGTCTTTTTCTCAAAATCTTCCCACGCTTTTGCCCTTGAGAAGGGGGGAAAGCTGTGATATAATAACCCAACTTGACGAAAAGTGGGTGAAGTGTTTTGAATGTAACGGAAGTGAATATTCCCCGGGAGGATGTGCGCAAGCTCCTGGGCACCATGAACGGAGATCCGGCCATCCTTTATTTGTACATACAGTGCGGCAATGACCCTGCCGATGCCGCCGCGGCTCTGAATTTCAGCACCGGCCGGCTGGACTGCGCCGCCGCGACCCTGCGCCAGCTGGGCCTGTGGCCGGAGCCGAAAAAGAGCATGATCCCCATGGGGGAGCGTCCCAATTACAACGAACGGGATGTGATGGAGGCCATGAATTCCGATCAGTCCTTCCGTTCCCTCTACGGCGAGGTCCAGCGTGTGCTGGGCAAGACCCTGAATGTGGAGGAGCTGAAGATTCTGCTGTCCTTCACCCGGTATCTGGGTATGAGTCCCGATGTGATTGCTGTGCTGGTGTATTACTGCAAGGACCGGGCCCGTCAGAAGGGCGGCAGAGCCCCGGCCCTGCGGACCATCGAGAAGGAGGCCTACGCCTGGGCGGAAATGGGCATCGACACCATGGAAGAGGCCGCCGCCTATATCCAGCGGAAAAATGCCCAGAACACCCGTGTGGAGCATGTCAAGCACCTGCTCCAGATCCATGGCCGGAAGCTGACCCCGGCAGAGGAGCGCTACGCCGCCGCCTGGGCGGAGATGGGGTTTGAGGACGGTGCCATCACCCACGCCTACGAACGGACCTGCATCAACACCGGCGGTCTGAAGTGGCCTTATATGAACAGCATCCTCAAACGCTGGCACGAAGCCGGACTCCACACCCTGGAGCAGATCCGCACCGGCGACCAGAAGAATACCCCCAGAACCGAACGCCGGGATCTGGATGCCGACGAACTGGCGGCAATCACGAGAATGATGCAGGAGGACTGAAGTAATGGCATACAGCAGCGAAGTGGTACGCCGCGCCCGGGCGCGGCTGGCCGAAGCCAGGGCAGACCGGGAACGGGAAAACCGGGAGCATCTGCGCATTGCCTATGAGCAGGTTCCCCGACTCCGGGAGATCGACCGTCAGCTTCAGCGCACCATGGCCAAGGCGGCCATGTCCGTCTTTTCCGGCGGCGACGCAAAAACGCTGATGGAAGAAGCGAAAAAAGAAAACAAGGCCCTCCAGCAGGAACGGGAGTGGCTTCTGGATGCCAGCTTTGAGGAGGGCTTTCTGGATGAAACGCCCATCTGCCCCATCTGCTCCGGCTCCGGCTATGTGGGAAGCACCATGTGCGAATGCCTGCAGGAGCTGTGCCGCCAGGAGCAGAAGAAGGAGCTGACCTTCCTCTCCGCCGGACGGGAGAGCTTTGACCAGTTCCGGCTGGAATACTATCCGGCAGCCGTCGATCCCAAAACCGGCTATTCCCCCCGGGCAATCATGGAGCGAACCTTCCAGGTCTGCAAGCGGTATGCCTTCGGCTTCCATATGAAATCCGGCAACCTGCTGTTCTCCGGCAATACGGGCCTGGGCAAGACCTTCCTGTCCGCCTGCATTGCCCGGACGGTGGCCGATTCGGGTTACAGCGTGGTTTATGAAAGCGCCGGACACCTGTTCCAGACCCTGGAACGGGCCAGATTTGAATCCAATGAAGAAAACCGCCAGGCCGCGGCGAAATACAGTGCCTGCGACCTGCTGATCATGGACGACCTGGGCACCGAGCTGCCGGGTCAGTTCATCAATGCCGCCCTGTACAGCCTGGTCAATGACCGTCTGCTGGAGGGTAAGCCCACCATTATCTCTACCAACCTGTCCGAGGAGGAGCTGGTGCGCCGGTACGGCCCCCAGATTTCTTCCAGACTCCGGGGCAGCTACCGGAGAGTGGCCTTTGTGGGCGAGGACATCCGTCTGCTGAAGAATCGGGGTGTTGTGCTGTGAAGGATGTGGGCATTCTGTTTGACCTGGACGGCACCCTGCTGGACACCCTGGAGGATCTGGCGGATGCTACCAATTTCGTGATGGATACCTTCGGCTTTCCCCGGCGCACCATTGAGGAGGTCCGGCGGTTTGTGGGCAACGGTGCCATGGGCCTGATCCGACTGGCGGTTCCCGAGGGCACGGCCCCGGACCGGGCAGAGGAGGCCTTCCGTGCCTTCCAGACCCATTACCGGGCAAACTGCCAGAAGAAAACCCGTGCCTACGACGGCATCCCCCAGGTGCTGGCGTGGCTGAAAGACCAGGGCTATCCCGTTGCCATTGTGTCCAACAAACCCGACGCGGCGGTAAAGGTGCTGTGCGCCGATTATTTTCCCGGACTCTACGCCCGGGGCGAAGCGCCGGACTGTCCCCGAAAGCCTGCTCCGGATATGGCCTGGAAGGCGGCGGAATACCTGGGGGTCAAGCCGGAGCGGTGCATCTATGTGGGCGACAGCGATGTGGATGTCCGCACCGCCCGGAACGCCGGAATGGAGCCTCTGAGCGTCCTCTGGGGCTTCCGGGATGAACAGGAGATCCGGGCAGCCGGCGGCATTCATTTCTGCCGCACCCCGGCAGAGCTTCCGGAAATCGTGATAGAACTGGAGAAGCAGATCAATGGCTTATGAGTTTTACGCCCTGCTGGGCAGAATGCGCTACATCACCCGCTGGGGACTGATGCGCAATACCTTTTCTGAAAATGTCCAGGAGCACAGCCACCAGGTGGCAGTGCTGGCCCATGCCCTGGCCCTAATCCGCAGGGATATCCTGCACCTTCCCGGCCCGGACCCGGACCGGTGCGCCGTTGCGGCATTGTATCACGATGCCTCCGAGATTCTCACCGGCGATCTGCCCACGCCCATCAAGTATTTCAATCCGGAGATCCGGAAGGCCTACAAGCAGGTGGAACGGATCTACGGTGAAAAGCTGCTGGATCTGCTGCCCCCGGAGCTTCGTGCCAGCTATGAGCATCTGGTGCTGGAGGATGACGAGGAGCTGAATCCCATCGTCAAGGCCGCTGACAAGCTCTCCGCCTACATCAAATGCGTGGTGGAGCAGAAATCCGGCAACACGGAGTTTGACGCAGCCGCGAAAATGACCATGGAGGCCATGCATGAAATGGACCGGCCGGAGCTGGAATGGTTCCTCCGGGAATGCCTGCCGGCCTACAGCCTGAGTCTGGATGAACTGAAATAATCAGAAAGCCTGCCAACCCGGCAGGCTTTTACAGTTTGCGGAGGTGTTTCGATGATACCGTAGGGGACGGCGTCCTCGACGTCCCGACCCAAAATCCGACCTCGATGGGCGGATTTTGGGAAATACGGTGTGGTTACGAGGCGGCAATCGGAGATTGCCGAACGGGTCGTCGAGGACACCGACCCCTACAATGGGTGATACCAAACTGCCCTAC
>JAFVMW010000014.1 GCA_017506735.1 Oscillospiraceae bacterium
AAAAAATTATGGAAAAACACCCGAAGTCTTGACCTGACTTTGGGTGTTTCTGCTGAGTATGATGTTGTTTTCCCGGACTTTCCAGTCGTAAAAGTTCGGATTTCTCCGGGTCCGTTTTTTGGCAAGTGGCAAAGTCCGGTTTTAGCACAAAGGCAAGAGGGGGGACAACTTAATACTTCTTAAGAATGGCCGGAACCTTGCCAAACAGGTCTTTTTCCGCTATACTGTCAGAAAGAGAAAGGGGGCAATCCTCCATGGGTTATTTTGCAGTCATTGACACGGAAACCAACTGGGCCGATCAGGTTATGACCATCGGCACCGTCATCGCCGACCGGGATACCTTCCGGCCACTGTGTGCCAGATATCACATTCTGCCCGACGAATGCGCCATCGGCGGAATGTACGAGGACGCTGTTCCCCTTCCCACCCCGGTGAAGCCCAGGGTCTGCACCCGGGCAGAGGCATTGGAAGATCTGAAAGCCTGGTTCCGCCAGTATCAGGTGACGGACATTTTCGCCTACAACGCAAACTTTGACCGGAATCATCTGCCGGAGCTGAGGGGCTTTGTCTGGCATGACATCATGCGTCTGGCGGCCTACCGGCAGCACAACCCCTGCATCCCCGGGGACGCGGACTGCTGCTCCACCGGACGGCTGAAACGGGGCTACGGTGTGGAGCCCATGCTCCGGCTTTTGTCCGGAAACCGTACATACCGGGAAACCCACAACGCCTACTTCGACGCTGTGGAAGAATTGCAGATCATGGCGCTGCTCCGGCATCCGGTGGAGGCTTATCCGCCGCTGAAATAAAGCCTTTGGCCCGTCGGCAATCCGACGGGCCAATTTGTATTATCCCAGAATCCGGGCAGTGGTTTCTTCCTCGTTCTGACGGGTGTAAAGCTCGTAATAGTAGCCCCGGCGTTCCAGGAGCTGGGCATGGGTGCCCTGCTCCACAATTTTGCCGTCCCGGACGGCAAGGATCAGATCCGCGTTTCGGACGGTGGACAGCCGGTGGGCAATCATCAGACAGGTTCTGCCGGAGATCATCCGCTCCATGGCAGACTGGATCCGTGCCTCGGTCATGGTGTCGATGGAGGCGGTGGCTTCGTCCAGAATCAGAATTCTGGGATCTGCCAGAATGGCCCGTGCGAAGGAAATCAGCTGCTTTTCACCGGTGGACAGCAGATCGCCGCCCTCGCCAACGTCGGTGTCCAGGCCCTTTTCCAGATGGGCGATTACATCTTCGGCAGACACCATCCGGATGGCCTCCATCAGCTGCTCGTCGCTTGCGTTGGGATTGCCCATGAGCAGGTTTTCCCGGACGGTGCCGGAGAACAGGTGGGGGGTCTGAAGCACATAGCCGATGGCACTGTGGAGCCAGAGCTGGGACCGCTCCCGGACATCCCGGCCGTCAATGAGAATCTGCCCCCGGGTGGGTTCATAGAACCGGCAGACAAGGTTCACCAGAGTGGATTTGCCCGCGCCGGTTTCGCCCACAATGGCCAGGTGGGTGCCGAAGGGGATCTTCAGGGAGAAGTGCTCCAGCACCGTTTCCTCACCGTCGGGGTAGCGGAAGGTTACATCCCGGAATTCGATGTCGCCGGACAGCTCCTCCCAGTTTTCCTGCTTTGGCTCGAAGGTGTCGCCGTAGCGTTCCACCACCTCCGGTGTGTCCACCACATCGGACTGGACTGCCAGCAGATTGGTGAAGCGCTCGATGTTGACCTGGGTGGTGATCAGCTCGGACACCAGGTCCACCAGACCCCGGAGGGGCTCCATCATGCCCTGGGCGTAGGACATGAACACGGAGAAGGTGCCGATTTCCGTGGCGGCGATGTAGCCGCCCTTCCACAGAAGAATTGCCAGGGTCACTCCGGTGGCCATGCTCATGGTGCCGGAAAACAGACCCCGGAGCCGGGCGGCCCGGACGGTGGTTTTCCGCATTTTGGCGGTATGGGACAGGAAACGGGATTCCATTTTCTCTTCAATGGACAGGGATTTGATGGTTTTGGCGCCCATGATGCCTTCGTTGAAATCGGAGGTGATCTGGGCGTTGATCTCCCGGATGTCCCGGTTCACACTCTCCAGCCGGTTCTGGAACAGGCTGAACAGCAGGACAAACACCGGCATAACCATCAGCACCAGAACCGCAAGCCGCCAGTTCAGCACCAGCATCATCACCACCGCGCCCACCAAATAGGCTCCGCGCCAGATGAAATCCACCATAATCCAGCTCAGCAGCACGCCAATCCGGGAGGTATCGCTGATGAGCCGGGAATGGATGTAGCCCACGCTGTTCTGGTTGAAGTAGGAGAAGGACAGGGTTTGCAGATGACGGAAGCCGATCTGCCGCAGATCCCGGTTGACCCGCATTTCCACAACGGTGGCCACATAGCCGGAGGTAAAGTTGGAGCCTGCTGCAAAGACCAGGGTCAGCAGGTAGGCCCCGATGAACAGGCCCACCCCTTCCATGGTGCCCTCCGCCACAAAATGGTCCAGGGCATAGCGCTGGAACAGGGGCAGGACGATATCACCCACAGTACCCAGCAGGCCGAAGAAGAGCATGATGAGGATCAGCCTGGATACATTCTTCAGATAGGGCAGGATCAGGCCGATGCCGAAGAATTGCAGATGCTTGGTTCTCTTTTTCTGACTCATTCTGCCACCTCCTCACTGCCGTTCTGGGTCTGATAGATTTTCTGATAGATGCCGCCGGCTGTTTTCAGCGTTTCGTGGGTACCCTCCTCCACAATCCGGCCCCGGTCCAGAACGATGATCTTGTCCGCGGCGGCCAGGGTGGTGATCCGGTGGGAAATGAGGATTACAGTAGACCTGCCAAACCGTTCCTTCAAAGCCCTGCGAACCTTTGCATCGGTCTGGGTATCCACGGCGGACAGGGAATCGTCAAAAATCATGATGGGCGCAGGAACCGCCAGCATCCGGGCAATGGCGGTGCGCTGCTTCTGTCCGCCGGACAGGGTCACGCCCCGTTCGCCCACCATGGTTTCATAGCCGGAGGCAAAGGCCTGGATGGTCTCCTCCAGGCAGGCTGTCCGGGCCGCATCCCGGACAAGCTCCATATCCCCATCATTAGCCGCGATGCCGATGTTTTCCGCAATGGTACCGGAGAACAGGTAGGGCTCCTGGAGCACCATGCCGATGTTCCGGCGCAGATGGGCGGTGCGGATGCGGCGGATGTCCCTGCCGCCGATGGTGATGGAGCCGCCTTCCGGAGACAGGGGGTACAGCTTGTCCAGCAGGAGCATCAGCGTGGACTTACCGCTGCCGGTGCCGCCAAGAATGCCCAGGGTGGTACCGGCCTTCACGGTGAAGGACACATCATGGAGAATCTCCGGGGAATTGTCATAGCCGAAGGACACATGGTCGAAGCAGATGTCTCCGTCCATGGGAGCGTCCTCCGCCTCCGGGTCATCCTGCTCCACAGGAGAATTCATAATATAGAACACCCGGTCAATGGACACGCTGGCCTTGCTCAGCTCGGAAATCATCCGGCCCAGGGTTCGGATGGGCCAGGACATCTGGGCGTTGTAGGTGATGAAGGCCAGATAGGTGCCTGGGGTCATGGTACCCCGGATGCAGAACAGGGCTCCGAATACCACCACAAGCATGATCTGAACACCGGACAGCAGATCCGACACGCTCCAGAATACGGACAGCTCCCGTCCCATATTCTCCCACAGCCTGGTATAGTGGTCATTCTGCGCATTGAACCGGCGGACCTCGCTGCGCTCCAGGCCAAAGGCCCGGACCACCCGGACACCGGTGAGATTCTCCTGGGCCATGGCGGAGAGCTTGCCCTCGTTTTCGTCACATTCCTCGATGCCGTCATGAACCTTCTGGTGGAAGTAGAAGGAATAGCCGATGACCGCCGGGATGGGAATCAGGGCAATCAGAGTCAGCACCGGATGCATGGACACCATGAAGCCCACAGACAGCACCAGCAGGATCACCACCCGGAAAATGCCGGTAAGCTGCTCGGACAGGAAATTCTTCATGGTTTCAATGTCAGAGGTGCAGCGCTGGATGATGTCGCCGGTTTTGTTTTTCATGTGCCAGTCGTAATTCAGACGGGTCAGCCGGGAAAACAGGCTGTCACGCATGGTCTTGACCAGGGTTTCCGAGGCCCGGGTATTGAACACCCGGAAGGCGTACTGGGATGCCACCTGCACACCGGCCACCGCCATGACCCCAAGAGCCAGCACATACAAATGCTCCGCCAGCCACCCAAAGCCGCCGAGCTTCTCCACAGCCCCCAGAACCCAGGCAGGGAAATCCTCTTCTCCGCCGCCCATGACGCAGTCCACCGCCACACGGATGATCTGGGGCTGGAGCATATCCGCCAGGGCTGTCACGCAGGCCGCCAGCACCGCCGCGAGGAAAAACCGCTTGGAGCCATGGAGGAACCGGCCCAAAAGGGTCAGTTTTTCCCGGTTTTGGGTATTCATTTCCTTTGATTTCATACATTCTCTCCTCTCTCATCGTAATAAACGCAAAAAGGGTGCAGACCGAAGATCTGCACCCTCAATTACGTAAAATAACCGTACTCAGCCCAATCCGGGCATAAAAGGAGCATCGCTTCGCATATTTCTGCCATTGCTGTTAAAGATCATCATGGAAGTCAGCTCCTTTCTTTCAAAATACTGACAGTATCATAGCGCACTGCCTGTTTTTTGTCAAGTGCTATTCCGCAACTTCATTTGTGCAGATTTACGGATTTTTCTTATGGTTTCAGATTGATATTCTTCTTTCCATTCGCTATAATAGGAGCAAAGGAGGGATATGCTATGTCATCCATTTATGCAGGCTACATGGGAAAGGTCATCTGTGTTGATCTGACCACACAAGCCGTAGAAGAATACCCCTGGAATGATACCCAGCGGGAGCTGTACCTGGGCGGCAAGATCATGGCGGCCCGGATTCTGTGCGATCATCTGACCGGAAAGGAAACACCCTTTTCTGAGGAGAACTGGGTGGTGATCTCCACCGGTCCCCTCACCGGCACCGGCGCGCCCAGCTCTGCCCGGTTCAACATTTCCGCCCTGTCCCCCCAGACGGGCATCCTGGCCTCCTCCAACTGCGGCGGCAGCTTTGGCTTCCATCTGAAAAAGGCTGGCTATGACGCGCTGATTCTGAAGGGCAGATGCCCAGAGCACACCTGGCTGGAGATCAACGAGGATCAGTTCACCTTCCACAGCGCGGAGGAGCTTTGGGGAACCAAAACCTCCGAATGTCAGGAGATGCTCTCCCGGCTGACGGGGAAAAAGCGGTTCGGAAAGCTCTGCATCGGCCCTGCCGGTGAGAATCTTGTAAAGTACGCCGGTGTGGTGTCTGACGAGCGCGCCGCAGGCAGAACCGGCCTGGGCGCTGTGCTGGGCTGGAAGAATCTGAAGGCCATCACCGTCACAGGTTCCAAGACTGTTCCGGTATACAACAAGGAAAAGTCCCAGGCATGGATCAAAAAGTGGACCGAATACCTTCAGAAGCATCCCCTCACCGGCTCCCAGCTGCCCCGGATGGGCACTGCCGGTCTGGTCAGCTCCATGCAGATGCACGGTCTGCTGTCCACGAAGAACTATTCTGCCGGTCAGTTTGAGGACTTTGAACAGGTCAGCGGCGAGCGTCTGGCTGAGGAATTCAATATCACCAACAAGGGCTGTCTCACCTGTCCCATCCGGTGCGCCCGGTCTGTCCGGGTACAGGGCCAGGCCGTCAAGGGGCCGGAGCTGGAAACCCTGGGGCTGCTGGGCGGCAACATCTGCAATAACGATTTGCAGAAGATTCTGGATTGGAATTATGAGTTGGATGAGCTGGGCATGGACACCATCTCCACCGCCAACACCATCGCCTGGGCCATGGAGGCCAACGAGAAGGGGCTGTGGAACTGCGGTCTGGAATTCGGAAAGACCGACAACCTGTCCCAGGTGTTTGAGGACATCGCCCATCGCAGAGGCATCGGCGACGAGCTGGCCGAGGGCAGCAGGCGGCTGTCAAAAAAGTACGGCGGTCAGGACTTCGCCATGCAGTCCAAGGGTCTGGAGCTGGCAGCCTATGAGCCAAGAAGGGCCGTTGGTCAGGGCCTGGGCTACGCCGTATCCAACCGGGGCGGCTGCCATCTGAACGGCGGCTACCTGGTGATTCTGGAGGGTCTGGGTCTGAACGTGGACACCCAGACGCCCAAGGCCAAGGCGGACTTCACCATGCTGTTCCAGGATCTGATGGAAACCATCTCCGCCTCCGGTCAGTGCCTGTTCACTTCCTATGCCTTCTTCCCCGCGTTCCTGCTGACAAAGCCCAACGGCGTCATTACCCAGACTGTCAACAAGGCGGCTACCCACATCGGCGGCGCTGTGCGGCTCATCAACAAATGCCCGAGAGTGGCCGCCCTGGACATTCCCGTGTTCCACCACACCAAAATGATCCGGCTGGCGACGGGTATGTACATGGATTTTGGCAAATACATCGCCATCGGCGAACGGGGCTACACCATGGAGCGTCTGATCAATACCCGGTTCGGCATCACAGAAGCCAATGACAAGCTTCCCAGGCGGCTGACGGAGGTTCCCCAGAACCCGGCCGATCCCACCACCAAGGTTCCGCTGGAGCAGATGAAGCAGACCTACTATGCCGCCCGGGGCTGGGACAAAAACGGCATCCCCAAGGAAAGCACCCTGCGCCGTCTGAAAATCAAATGATTACGGTGAAGCTATACGGCCTGCTCCGGCTGGACTCCGGAATCAAAGAGCAAACCATGGAAGCGGAGTCCGTGAGGGCTGTTCTGGAGGGGCTGTCCCGGCTGGGCGTTGACCGGAAGGCTCTGTCCGGCTGTGTGATGATCGTCAACGGAACGCCCGGAACGAAACGAACGAAACTGAAGCCCGGCGATGTGGTGCAGCTTCTGCCCCCGGTAGCCGGTGGATAAAAGGAGGAAAACGATATGTCAATGTCCTATCAGCTGGAAGTATTATGGTGCCGCACCTTTCAGTCGGTGCTGAAAATCGGCAATTACTTCATGGGCTACCGGATGCCCCAATATCTGGAAGGCCCGGGCAAGATCCGGGAGCTGGGTGCTTTTCTGAAGGAAAAGAACATCAATGACATTCTGGTGGTCACCGGCTCCGGCATGATCCGCCGGGGACAGGTTCAGCCCATGCTGGACGGCTTTGAGGAGAATGGAATCCGCTACACCGTTCAGGCCTATGACACCACCGATCCCACCTCCGACGATGTGGAGGCCGGCTTCCAGACCTACGTGGAAAACGGCTGCAAGTCCATCGTGGCCCTGGGCGGCGGCAGCCGCATCGACTGCGCCAAGGGCATTGCCGCCAAGGTGGTTCATCCCAAAAAGAAGGTCAGCCAGCTTCAGGGCCTTTTGAAGGTTCACTGGCCCATTCCGCCCTTTGTGGCCATCCCCACCACCGCCGGCGCAGGCTCCGAGACCACCGTGGCCGCGGTCATCACCGACTCTGCCACCCACCGGAAGGCCGCCATCAACGATCCCTTCCTGATCCCCAAGTACGCGGTTCTGGACCCGGAGCTGACCGTTGGCCTGCCTCCCTTCACCACTGCCACCACCGGCATGGATGCCCTGGCCCATGCCGTGGAGGCCTACACCAACCATACTTACAACACAAGGCTTGAAAACCGGCTGGCAAAGGAAGCCGTGAAGCTGATCCACGACAATATCCTGAAGGCCTACGAAAACGGCTCCGATCTGGAGGCCCGGCAGAATATGCAGCGGGGTGCCTTCTACGCAGGCCGTGCCTTCACCCGTGGCTGTGTGGGCTATGTCCACGCCATTGGTCATACCCTGGGCGGTCTGTATGGCGTGCCCCACGGCCTTGCCATGGCGGTGATTCTGCCCCATGTCATGCGTGACTTCGGCTCCGCCGCCCACAAGCGGCTGGCAGAGCTGGCCGACGTCTGCGGCATGGAAGGCCGGAACGAGGCGGAAAAGGCAAATGCCTTCATCCGCTGGATTGAGGAGACCAACGCCAAAATGGGCCTGCCCGACGGCTTTGACATGATCAAAAACGAGGACATCCCCCAGATGATCACCTGGGCAAAGAAGGAAGCCAATCCCCTGTACCCTGTGCCCGTGATCTGGTCGAGGCATGACTTCCTCCGGGTCATTGAGTCGATTCGGAAGTAACATAACACAACGAAAAGCGGCGGAGCCTTGTGGCTCCGCCGCTTGGGATTTATGGAAGAAATCAGACGACCAGGAAGGTGCAGGTCATGGGGGCCAGCTCCACCTTGCCGGCAGCGACAGGATCGCCGGACAGGTCAGGCAGCTCCCAGTTCTCGCCCAGAACCAGGTCACGGCCGTTCAGGGTCATAACGGTGGCGCGCTTGAAGCCGTCCTTGCCGTTCAGAACCCAGATCAGACCGTCGTTGGGGATGTCAACGGTGGTGGTCTCGGTCTCGGAGTTGTTGATGATCAGGTAGCACTTCTTGGAGGGGTCAGCCTTGTAGGACTGGACGTAAACGTGTGCGCCCTCACGGATGGGCTCGCCGGAGGCGTAAACCTGAGTGCCCATCAGATCAATCCACAGCTTGACTGCGAAGTAGTTGGGCCGGGGATCATGGACGAAGCGTGCCAGGTAAGCGTAGTCAGAAGCGGTCAGGGTGTTGTGGAAGATGACACCGCGGGTCAGAGCGGAGAAGCCGCCCAGCTCGTTCAGTGTGCGGAGAACATCCAGATAGGTGGAAGCCCAGGTGTCGCCGCCGCCGCCGGCATCGCCGGACTCGGTGACCCACATCTCGGTGCCGGGAGCGTACTTGTCACGGTAGGGGATGTAGGTACGGCAGAACTTGGGAGCGGTGTCCAGGTACTCCTCGCCGTTGGCCTCGCTGGGATCCCAGTGGCCGGCAGGCATGACAGAAGCCAGACGGTCGGACAGACCGTTGTAGTAGTGGTAGGAGAAAACGTCCACGGGGACAGTCAGGCCTTCGAACAGCTCATCGCAGGTGGCGCTGTGACGGGCCAGCTGCTCCACGCCGCCGGTGCCGGCGTCTTCCTTGCCCATACGGCCGAAGGAAACGGGAGCGCCGCCGGTGTCGGAGGTGCCGACGTACAGACACTCGGGATAGTTCTCCTTCAGCCACTTGGCGAACAGGTCAGCATCCCGGTGGTAATGCTTGGCGGTGTAGCCCTCGGGGAAGCCGGTGTCTTCCAGCATATTGGGCTCGTTGGCGAACTCAGCAGCCTCGATGGGCACGCCGTAGGCCTTGGAGAAGGAGAACAGCTTTTCAGCCTCGGTGGAGGGCCAGGGCTCCTCGGCGGAGTGCAGGCCGGGGCAGTTGGCAACGGAAACCTTCAGCTTCAGGTTGCAGTCACGGACAAAGTCCAGAACGCCGATCCACTGCTCCTTGGTCAGCTTGTTCAGATAGCCCTCGGGAACGGTGTTGCCGGGGTACTCGCCGTCGAAGTCATAGTAGGTCTTGGTGGCCCAGGTACCGGAAACACGGCACCAGGTGGTGCCCAGATCACGGGTCAGCTTGCGCAGCTTCTCATTGTACAGGTCAATGGGAGGATACACCTGCATCAGGTCACGGTACATGGCGGCGATGCCGTCAGCGGAGGGACGGACGACGAAGGGCTCGGTGCCGGCAATCTGCTCGGGGGTATAGGCCTTCCAGAAGGTGCCGCCGGTAACTTCGGCGAACTCCACGTTGTAGGCAACCAGATAGGGGTTCTGCTCATGCAGAGCCTTCAGCTCGGCAGGGTTCAGTTTGACAAATTCAGCCATTGAAATCTCTCCTTATTTTTTCCATGTTCCCATGGTATATAACAGTGTTATTATAGTCTGTAATGGAGCGGAACACAAGGCTTTTCCCAGTATTTTCCATCATTTCCCTTCCAAAATTACCGGAAAAAGATTGTGTATTCTGACAATTATCCCGGTGCTTTCCTCCCCTTCCAGAAATCTGTTCCCGTTTTTTTCCTGGGGAAATTGCTTTTATCCCGGGTTTATTGTATAATTACTTATCAAAGGAAGCATCCCCTTCCCCATCATTCACAGGAAAGAGGAATACCCATGTTTGAAGCAATTTATCGTCAGATTCTGGCCCATGACACCCTGATTCTTCACCGGCACAGCCGTCCCGACGGCGATGCTCTGGGCAGTCAGATCGGCCTTAAAGCGATTCTGAAAGAGAATTTCCCGGAAAAGACCGTTTACGCCGTGGGCGACGACGCTGGCTTTTACGCCTTCATGGAGGACACGGTGATGGATGTGATCCCGGACAGCGCCTACGAAAACGCGCTGGCGGTGATTCTGGACTGCGGCGCTCCGGCACTGATCAGCGACGAACGCTGCCGCCTGGCAAAATCCACCGTCCGCATCGACCATCATATATACTCCGGCCCCATTGCCCAGACCGAGGTCATCGATACGAGCTTTGAAAGCTGCTGCGGCATGGTGACACAGTTTGCCCTGGAATCCGGACTCCGGGTTCCCCGGCTCGCCGCCAAAAGCCTGTTCACCGGTATGGTCACAGACTCCGGACGGTTCCGCTACGACTGCACCACCCCCCGGACCCTCCGTTTGGCAGCGTTCCTGCTGGAGCAGGGCATCGATCTGAACGAAGTGTACCGGGATCTGTACGCCGATGATTTTGAAAGCAAGCTCCGCAAGGCGGAGTTCACCCTGAAAACCCGGTTCACTGCCAATCGGGTGGCCTATATCTACACCACCCGGGAGGAGCTGGCGGCTCTGGTGGCCCAGGGCATCGGCACCTTTACCGTTTCCCGGGGCATGGTCAACACCATGGCCGACATCAAGGGAACGGAGATCTGGGCCAACTTTACGGAAACCGACCGGGGGGTTCTCTGCGAAATCCGCTCCGCCGGTGTGAACATCAATCCCATCGCTGTGAAGTACGGCGGCGGCGGTCATGCCAAGGCCAGCGGCGCAACGGTTGCTGACCGGGAAACTGCCATGGCCATGCTCCGGGATCTGGACCAACTGACAGGAGAAAAACGATGAATCAGGAAATCAAAGAACTTATTTTCAATAAAATCGAAGCCGCCCCCCGGATCATGCTGTTCCGCCATGTCCGCAATGACGGCGACTGCGTAGGGGCCACCAAGGGTCTGAAGCGAATCCTCCAGCTCACCTGGCCGGAAAAGGAAATCTACCTCATTGATCACGAAACCGCCAAATATCTGGAATTCATGGGCCCCGAGGACGAGGAAGTGGCCGATGAGATCTACGAAAGCGCCCTGGGCATCGTGCTTGACACCGCCTCCGAGGCCCGGATCTCCAACAAAAAATACACCCTGTGCCGGGATCTGATCAAGATCGACCACCACATTCCCCTGGAAAACTACGGCAGCACCCAATGGGTGGAGGAGGAGCGCTCCTCCTGCTGCGAAATGATCGTGGACTTCTACAGCACCTTCCGGGACAAGCTGAAGATCGACTCGGAAGCGGCGGGGTATCTGTACACCGGCATGGTCACGGACTCCGGCCGGTTCAAGTATTCCGGCGTTTCCGGTGACACCCTGCGCAACGCCGCCGTTCTGCTGGATGTGGGCGTGGACACCGACACCCTGTTCGCCCGGCTTTATCTGGAGGCCTTTGAATATCTGAAATTCAAGGCCCACATCTACAACCGGATGCAGGTGACCCCCAACGGCGTGGCCTACATCTTTGTGGACAAGGCCATGCAGGAGGAGTTCAATCTTTCTCTGGAGCAGGCCAGCGCCATCATTGGCAATCTGGACTCCATCCGGGGCTGCATCAGCTGGATCGCCTTTATTGAGTCCGGCGATGCCCTGGGCTCCATCCGGGTCAGACTTCGCTCCAGATTTGTCCACATCAACTCCATCGCCGAGCGCTACCACGGCGGCGGTCATGCCTGCGCCAGCGGTGCTACCGTATACAGCAGGGAGGAAATGGAAGCCCTCCTTGCCGACACCGATGCCCTTGTAAAGCAGTACAAGGAGACCCACGAGGGATGGCTATGAGAATTCTGATCGTAAACGACGATGGCGTGAATACAGCCCAGCTGCCCAATCTGATCCGCTGGTGCCGGAAGCTGGGCGAAGTGACTGCCGTTGCTCCCAAGTTTGAGCAGAGCGGCAAAAGCCACGGCATTGAGCTGCACCGGCCCATCGAGGCAAAGCAGGTGGCCCTTGCCCCGGATGTGACAGCCTGGGCCCTGGATTCCACTCCGGCCGACTGCGTCCGGTTCGGCGTTCTTGCCCTGAATCAGACCTATGATCTGGTGATCTCCGGCGTGAACAAGGGTCTGAATGTGGGTGTGGATATGATGTACTCCGGCACCGTAGGGGCAGCCTGCGAGGCGGTGAACCTGGGGCTGAAGGCCATCGCCCTTTCCACCACTCCGGGGAACTATCCCAACGCCACCCGGGAGCTGGACCGGATCTTCGACTTCATCCGGGAGAATCACCTGCTGGAACGGCACAATCTGTACAACATCAACATTCCCACCGGGGAGCCCCAGGGCATCCGATTTACCCGTATGGGCGGCCCCTACTACTCTGACCGGTTCGTCCCCATTGGCAGCGACCTGTACAATCCCGAGGGCTACACCATCTGGCGTGACAGCGGCGACGACAATCTGGATACCGACGCCACACTCCGGGGAAAGTACATCACCATCACCCCTCTGACCGTGAACCGGACAGATAATGCCGTTTTTGAGGAACTGACTAAAATGAATCCATAAAAAATGACCGCACCCTTTCGGGTGCGGTCACATTACTTATGTAGGGAATCAGCCAACCAGAGTGCAGCCCTGGTCGAACTCGATGGTACCCTTGTAGTTCTTCAGGATACCGGTGACGGTGATGGTCTGACCCTCGGCAAGATCCTTGGCGCCCTCGCCGGACAGACGGTAGCACATGATGGGGTAGTTCTCCAGACCGGCAACCACGATGGTGACGGTGATGTTCTGGTAGTCCTCGCTCCAGGGAGTGTCCACAGCGACGATGGTGCCGGTGATGGTCTTGGCGGCCTCCTGAGCCTCGCCGTCCTGCAGCTTGTAGCCGGACAGAGCGTTCTTCACGGAGTGATATGCATCGTTGGGAACCAGGACGCAGCCTGCGTCGAACTCAACCAGGCCCTTGTAGTTCTTGATGACACCGGCCACGGTGATGGTGTCGCCGACAGCGATGTCCTTGGCACCCTCGCCCTTCAGGCGGTAGCACTGGAACACCTTGCCGTCAAACTCCATGTTGACAGTGATGTTGCCGTACTCATCGGACCATGCGGTGGGGATCTCGGTGACAACGCCGGTCAGGACAGCGGGATAGTCCATGGAAGCGCCCTCGCCCAGATCGTAGGCAGCCTTCAGCAGAGCCTTCTGATCCACGAACTCACCATAGCCGATAAGCACGCAGCCTGCGTCGAACTCATAGGTGCCCTTGTAGTTCTTCAGAATACCCTCGACGGTGATCTGGTCGCCGACCTTCAGATCCTTGGCGCCCTCGCCCTTCAGACGGTAGCACTGGATGGGCTGCTCTTCCTTGCCGGCAACGGTGATGGTGACGGTGATGTTCTGGTAGTCCTCGCTCCACTCGGTGTCGATGGAAGCCACGGTGCCGAACAGACGGAAGGCATCCTCGGTGGACTGCTGATCCTCCAGGGCGTAGGCCATGTCAACGATCTCGGCGTAGGTCAGGCCGTCCACGTTCATGGCGGCAGGCAGGATGTGGTTCCAGGACAGGGATTCGGTGTTGGTGCCGTCGGTCAGAGTAGCGGTCAGGACATAGGCAGTCTCAGCGGAAGCGTTCTCGTTGACATCCACAGTAACCATGCCGTTCTCGTTGGGAACGATGGCAACCAGATCCTCAGCAACGTCAACTGTCCAGGTGATCTCGTACTTCTCCGCGCCCATGGGGACGACAGCGATGACATCATAATCCTTGGCGGTGACTTCGGCGGCGTTCTTGTAGATGGTCTTGACATAGGCCACAGCGTCAGCCAGGCCGGAAACAGGTGCGGTGGTCTCCACGGGAGCCTCGGTGGTGGGAGGCACGGTGGTTTCGGGAGTTTCATTGGAGCAGCCTGCGAACATGGCAACGCACATTGCCAGCAGCAGTGCCCAGGCAGTAATCTTCTTCATGGTTAGCTCCTTTTTACTTGATTGTAATGTTTTTCGCGGTAAAGACCTTGATCTGATAGTCCCCGTCGAAGAAATCGACGATGCCCTTCACATCAATGGTTTTGCCCAGATAGGCATCCGCGGTGATTCGGGTTCCGTTTTCATCCAGCAGCACAGCGGTGCGGACCGTGACGGTCACATCGCCGGAGCGGCAGAGCAGGGTCATGGCTCCGTTGGAGGAGGAATCCGGATTGTCGGTGGTATACACATCCACCACTTCCAGGTTTTCCATGGAAACGGTGGTACCCAGGGAAAGCGCTGCCCAGGAGGCAGTCAGCTCCCCTTCCCCGTTGGGCACAGTGACCTGGGACACAAACTCCCGGGCAGAAACCGGGGTGTATGCCGGGGCGTGGCCCTCGGAGATCTTCTGGATGTTGCCCGGGTCCTTGGGCTGCATCATCCGGTAGGTCAGATCGGAGACCTGCCAGGTGCCGCCGCCCTCGTAGAACTGGACAGAGCCCACGATCCGGACTTCATTGCCCACGGTCAGCACATCCAGACCGGCGCCGGACAGGCCGTGGCCGTAGTAGATGTAGATGCCGTAGTACATTCCGGTTTCCGGATCAAAGTCTTCCACATACACGCCCTGGGTGCCGCTGTTGGAGGTGATCACGCCATTGAAAGCCACTTTCATACCGCTGTAGCTTTCGATGTTGGTCCGCAGCTCCCGCAGGGTCAGCTCCACGGCGTCGCCGTAGTAGAAGTCCGGGTCGGGCTTCCCGGAATAAAGGTTCAGTTTCTCCCGCTTGGCCTGGTCGATGGCGGCCATACAGGTGCTGCCGTACTGATTGCCGGCGGCGCCGTTGGCGATGGCAAGGCCGTTTTGCAGGATCTCCACATTCAGGTTCCGGTATTCTTCCGTTTCTGCGGTCTTATACCAGACCCAGACCAGATACCGGTCGCCGGTGGAGTCGGGGTCCCAGGAGTCTGTCTCCGACTCGATGAGGATGGAGGTGGCAGCACTGAGCTTTTCCCGGGTGAAATTGGAGGCGGCTTTGCCGTACTCCTCAATCTTGCCGGTGGATTCCGGGGTGTTCACCGCCAGGAATCTTGCCTTCAGCACGCCGCCGGGCATCACATCCTCGGGGACATGGAAGTGGACGGTATCGCCGTCAATGAAGGTCTTGACAGTGACCTCCTGTTTGACGGTGCCGTTGTTTCGCACCAGTCTTAAAAGACCGGCGTGATCCACAGATTCCTGGAGGACAGGCTCTGTGGGGGCGGAGGTGGGTACTGTGGTCTCCGCCGGGGGCACTGTGGGCGCAGAGGTCCCACAGGCCGTCAGCAGAAAAATCACAGTCAGAAGTGTAAGCAGTTTCCGGAAACTATCCATGAAACGGATCAGCTTGCGTACTCGCACTCAGCCACAGCGTCCTCGAATGCCTCAGCGATCTGGGCATCGATGTTGTCGCCGGTGAGAGCCAGACACTTGGTCATCAGAGCGCCGACCTGGTCACGGGCCTCAGAGGAGCCGTTGAAGGCAGGAGAGGTGTAGTATGCGTGCTCCTGCTCCAGGCAGATCTTGGCGGACAGAGCGGAAATGTAGTTGCCGCCGTCAGCGTTGGCGATGAACTCAGCGTAAACAGGGTTCTCAGCAACGGACTTGATGACGGGAACGTAGCCGGAAGCCATACCGAACTCAGCCTGGAAGTTGACGTTGGTGGTCAGGAACTTAACGAACAGCCAGGAAGCCACGACCTCCTGGGGGTTGGCCTTCTGGAAGATGCAGAGGCTGGGGCCCTGGGAGATGACCTTGGCGTTGTTGGCGTCAACCTGGGGAATGGTGGAGATGCCCACCTCGAAGGGGTAGGAGCCGTCAGCATTGGCAGCAGGACGCTGGTAGGTGGCACCTGCGGAGGAGCCGATGGACATATAGGAGCGGACACCCTCCAGAGTGGTGAACAGGCCGGAGGTGTAGGCGCCGTACAGGGTCTGGGTGGTCAGATAGCCCTTCTGGTACCACTCGTTAAACTTCTTGACGAAAGCGTGGTTCTGCTCATTGTCGAACAGGAAGTGGTCGCCCTCAGCGCTGGTGTAGGGGGAGCCGTACTGCTCGCACATGGTGATGAACCAGTTGGACTCGGAGTCATAGCCCAGGGGGATGGAGTTGGGATCGATGGCCTTGATCTGAGCGCAGACAGCCTCCAGCTCGTCCCAGGTGGTGGGAACGGTCAGACCGTTGGCATCGAAGAAGGTCTTGTTGTAGTACAGAACCTCGGTGGACTTGGAAAGGGGCATGGTGTACATCAGACCGTCACCGAACTCCCGGCCTTCGTTGTAGTAGCCCTCGATGAAATCAGCGACCTGCTCGTCGGTCAGGCCCAGGACCTCGGTGGTGCCGTCGGCACGGGTGATCTCAACGTCGGACTCGATCAGGCTGTCCAGAGTGGTGACAGCCTTGGCCAGGTTGTACAGAGCAACGTGGTCGGGGTAGCAGTAAGCGATGTTGGGCTGGTTGCCAACGGTGATCTCGGTGGAGATCTGGTCGCGGCAGTCATCGTAGTTGCCCACGTTGGTGGACACCACGGTGATGTTGGGATAGAGCTTGTTGAACTCAGCGATATAGGTCTCCAGAACGGCGGCCAGATTTGCGCCCATGGTGTTGTAGAACACGATGGTCACTTCGCTGCCGTCGTAGCCACCCTCGGGAACGGTGAAGTTGCCCACGGGCTTGACGGTTTCACCGCCCTGCTGGGGAACAGAGGGAGCGGTGGTTTCGGGGGTTTCGCCGCCGCAGGCTGCCAGCATGGTCATCAGCATGGCAACCAGAAGCAGTGTTGCTACGATTCTTTTCATTGTGATTTTTCCTTTCTTTCTGATTGGTTGATCTATTAAAGGACGGTTTTTCCGTCGATTAACCCTTGATGCCGCTGCGGCTGACACCTGCCATGATATACTTGCGCAGGAATACGAAAACCAGGAACAGCGGAGCGGATACGATGGCAACGGCCGCCATCTGGACGGGGTAGTTCACATCACCGGTGGTTTCGGTGAAGGCATTGCGCAGACCGTTGGTGATCATCCGGTGGGCTTCGTCGTTGGCCACCAGCCGGGGCCAGATATAGGAGTTCCACGCGCCCATCATCTTCAGAATGGTGATGGAGATCAGAGTGGGCAGGCTCAGAGGAACCATAACCTTCCACAGATATTTCAGATCAGAGGTGCCGTCCACCTTGGCGGCCAGATACAGCTCATTGGGGATCTGCATGAAGTTCTGGCGGAGCAGGTAGATATAGAACACACTGACCAGGAAGGGAACGATCAGAACGGTGTAGGTGTTCATCCAGCCGAAGCTGGTGACGGTGGCGTAGTTGGTGATGGTGAACAGCTCGCCGGGGATCATCATGGTGGCAAGGAGCGCGCCGAACATGGCATCCCGGCCCTTGAACTCAAGCCTTGCAAAGGCGAAGGCAGACAGCACGGTGATCACCAGGCTCAGCAGGGTGGAAACCACACCCACGATCATGGTGTTGTAGAACAGTCTGCCCAGGGACGCGGTGGTGAATGCGTCGGCGTAGTTGGACAGCAGAATCTTTCTGGGCCAGAAGGTGGGCACGTTCAGGCGGTACTCTTCCAGAGATTTCAGGGAGGAAATGACCATCCAGTAGAAGGGGAACAGCACCACGGCTGCCATCAGAATCAGAAATGCATAGGTAAAGCATTTCACACAGCCCCGGATGATACGGGAACGGGCGGAAACGATCTGCATATTCTGCTCCTGCATGATTTTGCGTTCAGACATTATTTCCACCTCCCATCAGTAATGGACACGCTTCTTGCTGACCTGATTGTTGATCAGGGTGACCACAAGAATGATGCCGAAGAGGATCAGCGCGGCGGCCGAGGCTCTACCCTGGCTGTTGGTTTCCAGAGCGTCGTAGATGAAGCCCACCATGGTATTCAGACGGCCTGCGTCATCCGGGGGGCCCATGTTTTCGCCGAAGATACCCACGATGCTGGTGTACTCCTTGAAGCCGCCGATGAAGCCGGTGATGATGACATAGGCCAGCATGGGAGAAAGCAGGGGCACGGTGATGTGGGTGAATACCCGGCGGCGGGGGGTGCCGTCCACCTTGGCAGCGTCGTAATACTGCTTGTTGATGCTCTGCAGGCCGCCCAGCAGCACCAGAATCTTGAAGGGCAGAGCGTTCCAGACGATATAGACCACCATGACGAACATGTTGGCCTCATAGCTGGAGCCGTAATTGATCCAGTTGATATGCTTGCCGCCGAAGAAGCCGATGATATTGTTGATGATACCTGCGGTGACGATCAGCTCATTCTCGGTGCCGTAGAAGGAACCGACGATGTTGAACATGGCGGCGAACACCATGCCGATGGCGATGGAGTTGGTCACATAGGGCAGGAAAAAGATGGTCTGCAGACCCTTCTGCAGGAATTTGATGGAATTCAGAGCCACCGCGACGAGCAGGGCCAGAAGGGTGGAGATGGGCACGGTAAGCACGCAGAGCAGGCAGGTGTTCTTCAGACACTGGACAAAGCGCTTGTACTGCACGACCTTGACAAAGTTGCCGAAGCCCAGCTCAAACTGCATTCCCGCGGCAGCCTTCAGGCCGCTGTAGTTCTCCAGTAATGCCATGCGGACGGTGTTGAAAATGGGCCAGACTGTAAAAATGAGCAGCAGCACGATGGCAGGCGCCAGATACAGCCAGGCTTTCCATTGCTGTTTGCTGTCAACCATATTACTTCACCTCAAAACGGATGCGCTCCTCGGTGTCCTTGTGGAACAGGAAGAACTTGTGGGGCTTGATGCTGTAGCGAACCGTTCCGGAAGTCACATCCACTCTGTTGTCGGCGTTGATGATGGAACGGATGACGGGATTCAGGGAAGCAGGGTTGGTGGAGACGATGCTCACATCCCGGCCCATAACCTCCACGTTGGACAGCTTGCAGCTCAGGGGGCCGTTTTCATCCAGCACGAAGCCCTCGGGACGGATGCCGATGTAGACGGGCTGATCCGCCACGCCGGCCACTTCCAGCACGGCTTCCTGGCCGATATAGACCTTGCCGCCCCGGACGGTACCCTCCAGCACGTTGATGGGAGGGGTGCCCAGGAACTTGGCGACGAAGAGGTTGGCAGGATCGTCATAGACCTGCTGGGGCTGACCGATCTGCTGGACCACACCCAGCTTCATAACAACGATCAGGTCGGAGATGGACATGGCCTCTTCCTGGTCATGGGTGACGAACACGGTGGTGATGCCGGTTTCCTTCTGGATGCGGCGGATCTCCTCACGGGTCTGCAATCTCAGACGGGCATCCAGATTGGACAGGGGCTCGTCCAGCAGCAGAACCCGGGGCATCTTCACCAGGGCCCGGGCGATGGCCACACGCTGCTGCTGACCGCCGGAAAGCTCGCTGGGCTTGCGCTCCATCAGCTCGTCGATCTGCACCAAGCGGGCGGCTTCCAGGGCACGCTTGTCCATTTCTTCCTTGGACAGCTTGTCCGCGCCCTTCAGATTCTGCAGAGGGAACAGGATGTTCTGCTTCACAGTCATGTGGGGATACAGCGCGTAATTCTGGAACACCAGGCCAATGCCCCGGTTCTCGGTGGATACTTCCGTCACATCGTCCTCACCGAAGAAGATCTTGCCGGAGGTGGGCTTCTGCAGGCCGCTGATCATGTACAGCGTGGTGCTCTTGCCGCAGCCGGAGGGGCCCAGAAGGCCGATGAGCTTGCCGTCAGGGATTTCAAAGGTGAAGTCGTTGACGGCGACTACCTCTTTCCCTGCCTTTTTGTCACGGCTGGGGAAGATTTTTGTCAGGTTTTGCAGGACTACTTTCATTCCGATTCCCTTCCTATCTGTTTCTTTTAATTATCAGTTCCAAAAAAGGAACAAAGGTTGACATTTTTAGGGAAGCTCTGATTCAATCGGCAAAAGATCCGTCAGCTGCCGCAGACGATTGATTCAGAGGTTCCTTAGTACTGTGCCCGTTGGGCACGGTCCGCCGCGAGCCGTTTCTGATACTCGATCAGATCCTCAGTGGTGCGGAAGATGGTCTGGCTGGCCATGTCCACCACGGCGGTGCCTGCCAGCAGGTCATGGATGGCGGCGCTGTTCCGGGTGAACAGCAGACAGGCGGTCTGGCCCAGGGCCAGCACCAGCAGGATCACCGATCCGGTCATGCCCAGGGAGCCCCAGAACATCAGCAGGAACACATACACAGGAATCATGGTTTCCAGGGTGTATTTGCCCAGAATGGTACGGGTGAACAGCTGCATATTGTTCACCTTCACGCCGTCATTGCGCACCAGGCACATGCCGAAGATTTTTTTGCCCAGGGTCTGGCCGTTGCCCAGCCACAGGGGGATGAAAAACTCCCAGAGCAGCATCGCCGCCAGAATGCCCAGGGAAATGATCACCAGGGTCAGGCTCAGCATCATGTTATAAGCATACAGGGCTTCTTCATCCGCGATAAACGCGTCATAGGCATCATCATAGGCCTTCTGTTTTTCTTCCGGCATGGACTGATAGGTTTCATAGCTGATGTCCAGGGCAACACCGTACTGCTGCTCATACCGGGCCTGGGTCTGATCCAGGGTATCGCTGTAGCCGTCGTAGCCCAGCAGCCCCGACAGCAGAAAGCAGGCTCCGGCTGCCACAACACTCATCAGGATCAGGTCAAAAAGCCAGGCGGCAGCCCGTTTCCAGGGGCCGGCTTTTTGCAGGTCATGTATCATTCTCATCGCTCCAAACTGACATAGCATTAGAAATCATCTTATTTTACCACACTCCTTTTCTTTTTTCCACCCGGATTTGAAAAAAAATGAAATTTCTTTTGCATTTCCTAATGCAGGAAAGAGGAGCTGCCGCATTTGCAACAGCCCCTTGTTCATCGCCCGGACTGGGCGTCAATCTGTTCTTTCAGGTCGTTGAGATAGATCCAGCGTTCTGTCTTATGCTCCAGCTCCGCTTCCAGGGCTTCCAGCTCGGTCTGAAGCTCCTGCAGCCGGACATAATCGCTTCCGGCGGCGGACTGGGCAGCACGGTTTTCTTCGATTTTATTCTCCAGTGCGGCGATGTCATCATCGATGGTGGCGTATTCCCGTTCTTCCTTGAAGGAGAATTTCAGTTTTTTCTCCTTCTGCCGGGGTTCCTGGCTGACCCTGGGCTTGACCGGACGGGCAGGCTGTTCCTCCTCCCGGCGTTTGGCATCATAGTCGCTCCAGTTGCCGGTGTAGACCTCCACCCTGCCGTCGCCCCGGACCTCCAGGATCTGGGTGGCCATCTTGTCCAGGAAGAACCGGTCGTGGGAAACCGTGACGATGGGGCCGGGGAAATCCTGGAGATAGTCCTCCAGAATGGACAGGGTCATCACATCCAGGTCGTTGGTGGGCTCGTCCAGCAGCAGCACATTGGGGGAGCTCATCAGCACCGACAGCAGGTACAGCCGCCGCCGTTCACCGCCGGAGAGCCGCCCGATGGGGACACTTTGCAGATCCGCCGGGAACAGGAACCGCTCCATCATCTGCTTGGCGGAGAAGGTGCCCTCAGCGGTTTTCACCTCCCGGGCGATCTCGTGGATGAAATCATAGACCCTCTGACCCAGATCCAGCTCCCTGCCCTCCTGGGAGAAATGGCCGATCTTTACAGTGGTGCCCTGCTCGGCTTCGCCGGTATCGGGCATCAGCTCGCCGGCAAGCATATGCAGCAGGGTGGATTTTCCAGCGCCGTTGTGGCCTACGATGCCGATCCGGTCCTCCCGGAGCAGGCCCAGGGAAAAGTCCCGGATCACAGGTCTGCCGTCAAAGGACTTGCTGACGCTGCGCAATTCGATGATCTTCCGGCCCAGGCGGCTGGACGCGGCGGTGATCTGAACGTTGTCATCGTATTCCGGAGCGTCCCGGTTCAGAAGGGTTTCGTAGCGTTGAATCCGCTCCTTGGATTTGGTGGTGCGGGCCTTGCAGCCCCGCATGATCCATTCCCGTTCCACCCGGAGGATGGACTGGCGCTTGCGCTCGCTGGCCTCGGCCATCTCCTCCCGGAGGGCTTTCAGCTCCAGATACTTGGAGTAATTGGCTTCAAAATGGTACAGCTTTCCCCGGGACAATTCCGTGATGTGGTTCACCACCCGTTCCAGGAAATACCGGTCATGGGTCACCATCACCAGACCGCCCCGGAAGGCGCGGAGCCAGTCCTCCAGCCAGGCCACCATCCGGCTGTCCAGATGGTTGGTGGGCTCGTCCAGGATCAGCACATCCGCAGGCCGCACCAGGGCCGCCACAAGCGCAACACGCTTGCGCTGACCGCCGGAGAGGGTGCCGATTTTCCGGGAGAAATCCGTAAAGCCCAGCCTGGTCAGCATGGACTTGGCTTCATACTCGTTCAGCTCCCGAAATTCCCGGGGGAAATGGAGGAATACCTGCTCCAGAATGGTGGCATCGTCCTCCATCTCCGGGTTCTGGGACAGAACGCTGATCTGGATGTTGGGATTCCGGGTGATTTTGCCCCCGTCTGGCTCCACCAGACCGGACAGCACCTTCAGAAAGGTGGATTTTCCCGTTCCGTTGATGCCGATGACGCCGACCTTGTCCCCTTCCTTCAGGTAAAAATTCACGTCGGACAGCAGCTGACGGCTTCCGAAATTGATGGAGAGTTTCTCCGCGGACAGTAACATTTCGCTCACACTTTCTTTTCCATGATTGGGCCTATTGTAACACGGCAGGTTCCCGGTGAAAAGCTTTTTTTGAAAATAGCACTTGACTCTTACCTTACGTCATGGATTATACTGTATTCCGACGGGAGGAGATCAGATGAAAACCGTAGCAGAAGTCAGCCGCATCAGCGGCATCAGTGTGCGCACACTACACCATTACGATACCATCGGCCTGCTGCCCCCGGCCCGGGTCACGGAGGCAGGCTACCGGCTGTATGACGACAGGAGCCTGGAACGGCTGAACGCCATATTGCTGCTGAGAGAGCTTCGGTTCTCCTTAAAGCAGATCAAGGAGATCCTGGACAGTCCGGGCTTTGACCCCATCCAGGCCCTGGATGACCAGATCCGCCTGTTGGAGCTGGAGCGCAGCCGTCTGGACGAACTGATCTCCCATGCCCGTTCCATTCAGAAAAAAGGAGTGTTTACCATGAATTTCAAGCCCTACGACCGATCTCAACAGGAAGCCTGGGCCAAAGAAGCAAAGCAGCGCTGGGGAAAAACCGGTGCTTATCGGGAATTCGAGGAAAAAACCGCCGGTAAGTCTGATCGGCAGATGCAGGATGCCGGCGAGGGTCTGATGGCCATTTTCGGGGAATTCGGGCAAATTCGATCCACCGATCCGGCAGGGCAGGCTGCCCAGGCACTGGTGGCCAGGCTCCAGAATTACATCACCGACCATTATTACACCTGCACCAGTCAGATCCTCCGTGGTCTGGGACAGATGTACATTGCCGGGGATTCCATGACCGACAACATCAACGCCGCCGGCGGCGAAGGCACGGCGGAGTTCGTCCACAGAGCCATCGAGGTGTTCTGCAAGTAATCACAGCAAAAAGGAACGTGCGTCCGCACGTTCCTTTTTGATTTCCTTATCCTCTGCCTGCGCTGATCTGGAGCAGCTTCTGCTTCAGATCCTGTTCCAGCTTCAGCATTTCCTGCTCGGCGGCCAGGCGCTGGGTACGGCCTTCGGACTGGATCTTCATCACATCATCCAATGTGGCAATCAGCTCCGCGTTGGTGTGCTTCAGGGTTTCCAGATCCACGATGCCGCGCTCCGCTTCCTTCGCTGTTTCCACAGAGGCCATGCGCAGCTTCTGGGCGTTCTGCTTCAGCAGGGCGTTGGTGATGTCCGTCACCTGGCGCTGGGCCTGGGCGGCTTCCGTGGAATGGGCGATGCCCAGAGCCAGAACCATCTGATTCTTCCACAGGGGGATGGTATTCATCAGGGTGGTCTGGATCTTCTCCACCATCACAGTATTGTTGTTCTGGATCATCCGGATCTGGGGGGCAGTCTGGATGGAGATGGCCCGGGTCAGCTCCAGATCATGGATCTTTTTCTCAAATCTGGCGCACTTTTCAGACAGGTCGTTGGCGGCCTGGGCATCCTCGGCGAGGCCGGTGCGCTGGGCGGTCTGCTGGAGTTCCAGAAGCTTGCCCTCCCGGACGGTCTGGAGCTTCTGCTTGCCGGCCAGGATATACATGGTCAGCTCCTTGAAATAGGCCAGGTTCTGGTCATACATCTGATCCAGCACAGCGGAATCCTTCAGCAGGCGAACCTGGTGCTTCTGCAGTGCGTCGCCGATCTTTGCCACATTGGTCTCTGCCTTGGCAAAGCGGTTTTTCATGGTTTCCAGCTTGTCTGCCTGCTTCTTGAAGAAGCCCAGGAAGCCCCGTTCCTCCTCCGCGTCAAAGCCGGACAGCTCTCCCACCACATCGGCGATCAGGCCGCCCACCTCGCCCAGATCCTGGGTGCGGACGTTTTCCAGGGCGGCATCAGAGAAATCCGCCATTTTCTTCTGGGTACCGGCGCCGTACTGGAGAATCTGATTGGTGTTCTCCACATCGATCTTGCCGGCAAATTCGGCAACGATGGCCAGCTCCCGTTCACTCAGAGGCGGCGTTTCCACCGGGGGCTTGGGCTGTGCCACAGGGGCAGGGGTGGCTTCCAGTTCCGGTTCCAAGGTCAGTTCAAAATCCATATTCTATCCCTCCATAATTCAGCGTTTGTTCAGTCGGGTCAGCTCATCCTCGGTCAGACCCTCCTGGGCAAGCAAGGTGTTCAGTACGGAAATATCGCTGGACACATCCATGGCCGTGTCCTCAAAGATTTTGTCCAGCAGCTTTTCAAAGGCCAGGTTCAAGGTATCCAGGGTGGCTTCGATCTCCTGCTTGGAGGCCTGAATGTTCTGCCCCTGGACGGGCTGGGCATCCATGTCGGCGTAGGCGTTCAGCAGCTTCACCGTCATGGGCAGGTAATAGTCCATCAGCTTTTTCAGGTCGGGAATGATCTCCGGGTGGGTTTCCGCCCGGTCGAAGATCTTATCCACGATGGCCTCCATCCGGCTGATCTTGGCGGAGATCTCCTCCCCGGGAATCCGGTCATTGCACTGCCGGATCTGGGCCACGAAGGCATCCCCCCGGTCGATGACCTCCTGCACATGGGGCGCAGGGGCATTCTTCCGCTTCTGCTCCTGTTCTGCCACCTCCAGGCGCTTCCGCTCCTCCAATTTGAGCCGGCTCTGCTCAAAATAGCGGTAGGTTTCGTGGCTGGTGATGAACATGGTTTCTTCCTTGTTCAGATGGCCCTCCCGGAACAGGCCTGCGTTTGTCATGCGCAGCACCTCTTTGCGGACAAAATTCACGGTTTTTCCCACATTGCGGGCCAGGGTTTCCAGGGAAATGTGGGTTTTCTGGCCCAGCAGCTTCCGGTAGGCCTTGAACCGGCTGGCCCAGCCCACATTGGAGATGCCGTTTGCCAGCAGCACCGCGCCGCCGCAGGCGAAGCCCAGCGCAAGCCACAGGGCAGGTCCGCCGAAGCTCGGAATCAGCGACACGATGAAGGCTCCCACCGCGGCGCATTCCAGCAGGCCGCCGCCCACAATTTTCAGAATACCGCCCACAGTCTTTCCCGTGGCACTGCCGTAGAGCAGGGCGATTTCCTGCTTTGTCCGGGCAGCGGTATCGGCGCTTTTCCGGGGAGGCGCAGGCTTTGGCGGGGCGTTGGTTGTGACGGGCTGCTGGTTAAATTCATCCAGCACCGCCCCCACCGTCCTGGAGATGGTCTGGCTTAGTTTTCGAAAATCCCGGGAATTGACGGCACGATCCACAATGTCCTCAATGGATCTGCCCAGTTCATCCCAGTCCTGTTTGTTCTGTGCCATAGTGTACCTCTTTACAATTCCTCAGATCAGAATTCCATTGCAATGGTCGATCTCATGCTGGATGATTTGGGCCGTCCAGCCGGTGTAGGTTTTGAGCCGTGTTTTGAAGTCCCTGGTCTGGTACTCCACCTTGATTTTCCGGTAACGGGTGGTCTTTCTGGGGCCGCCCAGCAGTGACAGACACCCTTCCTCCGTTTCATAGGGCTCAGACTGCTTCACGATTCTGGGATTGAGCATCAGGGTGGGTGTGCCGTTATCATCAAAGACGATGATCCGTTTGGTGACACCGATCATATTGGCCGCCATGCCAACACAGGTCGCCCGGTGGGCGTTCAGGGTGTCCAGCAGATCCCGAGCCGTATCCAGATCCTCCGGAGTGGCCTCGGTGGATTTCCGGGCCAGAAACAGGGGATCGTGCATCAATTCTCTAACCATATCTTTTTCCACGCTTTCTTACAGCAATTGTATCTGCCAGAGTCCGTTTTCTCTGTCGTACCAGAATTCGCTGAGGGCATCCTCATCAAAAACCCGGCGCATGGCGTCAAAATCCGGAACCCAGTCATAGCTTTCATAGTCCCCTTCCGGCATCCAGAACACCCGGCCCTCTGCCGAGGATCGGAGCGAACCGGAAAACCGGCTGGCGCGGTACAGAAATACGATGTACCGGCTTCCGTCATCCCGGAAGAATTCCTTGATGCCCCGGAGGCTGGGTGCGGAGATGGTCAGTCCCGTTTCCTCCCGGATTTCCCGGATCACGGAGGCCGTGACGCTCTCCCCCGGTTCCACATGACCGCCGGGGTAGGTCATGCCGGACCATCCGGGACTCACTTTTTCCTGCACCAGCACATTGCCCTGACCGTCGAGGATCTGACACATATTGGTCAGCTCCACCCGTTCTGTTCTGTCCATAAATCGTCCTCCAGATATATGGAATCATTATAGCACAGCCCGTTCCGCTTTTCAACGGAATCCCGGATTCTTTGGAAATGTTACAATTCATCCACAATTGAAGCATCCTCCCATGGTATACTTTCCTCAGAGAGAAGGAGGTGATGCCCGTGCTGGAGCTGATGATTCTGATCGCGTTCTGCGGATTCTTTTTCAAGGCGGTGGGTCTGGCCTTCCGGATGGCCTGGGGCATTGCGAAAATTGTCGCTTCCCTGCTGTTCGCTGTGGCCGTTCCCCTGTTCATCGGCTGTCTGATGTTCGCCGGAGGACTGCTGCTGCTGATTCCCCTGGTACTGGTGGCCATTGCCTTTGGCATTGTGAAGGCATTCTGTTAAGCAAACCGGGCGTGATGCATTTGCACCACGCCCAAATCATTGGATCAGATCCCCAATTCTGCCAGCAGCTTTTCAAGAAGCTGCCGGTCTGCTTTGTGATAGACCCGGCCATCCAGCCGGATATTGGGACCTTTGCCGCACAGGCGCATACAGCCCCCCTGCCGAACCTCCAGCCGGGGACCCTGCCGGGTTTCGGCATACCGGAGCAGCTCTGCGTTTTTCCGTCCGCAGTTTTTGCCGCAGCAAAGCTCCAGAACGTGCCGGTCCGACAGCCGCAGGCTGGGGATGCGCCGGATCAGAGCCAGCAGGAAGCTTTCCTTCACGCCGTAGGCCTCCGCCGCGGCGGCAGGCACATGGGCAGGAATGACCCCGCCGTTTTCCTGCTGGGCTTCCCGGAGCAGGGCAACCAGGGCATTCTGATCCCCGGGGGCACCCTGTGATTTGTAATAGCCGATGGCTTCGTCAAGATCCCACGCCATAACAGTCCCTCCAGACCTTTTTTACAGACTGAGGCCCGTCTTTTCAGACTGGCCCCATCACTATCATCATATCACAGCATTCTCGATACGTCAATCATTATTTGTTTACTATTCCCAACTTTTCTCGTTTTAACAAATCCATTTTGTTAAATTTGTACATTTTTCCGGGTTGCATTTTTTTCAAACCGGTGCTAAACTATAGCCATAAAGGAGATACCCAAAAGGTAAATCCAAAAAGCTTAAAAGGATCTCATCCAGGAAAAGCAGGATCGCTGCTAACGTCAAAGAAGAAAATCAAAAACAACTGGAAAAGTAAATGAACCGGAGCAAGTGCAATGGGAAACTACAGAATTACAGTTGAAATGATCTGAAAAAGAAATCCATAAAAGAAGAAAACTTCAAAATAAAAGATTTCACAATAACAGATCAAAGCATCAGAAATGATGGATCCGGAAAAGAAATCCGAAAAGAAGATAACCTTCACAATAAATGATTTCAGAATACAGATCAAGTGATCTGGTAAAAAGAAACCTGAAAAGAAGTAACGCTTCTGAAAAAAGATTTCCAAATCACAGATCAGATTTTCCAAAAAGACGAAACGCTAAAAGCGAAAAGGCCATTCAGGGAGAGATACCAAAAAAGCGAAAGACAGACTTGATCAAAGAATCAGAAACATTCCCAAAGAAAATTGCCTCTGATATAAAAATGATGGATCGATTGACAGAAAAAAGGGAATGAAACAAGATCAATGAAAGAAAGTCTGAATCTGTTGAAAGAGAGGTTAATCAAAGATGTTAGATATCAAGAATGAACAGAAGTGACCCTTGATTGGATTGGTTGCAAGCAGCAACAGTCAAGGGTCACTTCTTTTTTTGAATATCATCGCCCGAAGGGGCGTTTTTTATTGTCTGCCTTGACTTCCGGGATGGGGAAAGGTAAGATTAAATTATCCAATCTTAGAAGGAGGTTTTCCCATGACCACTCCCCTGACCCTGGAAGAAGAAATCGCCATTCTCAAGGAACTGGAGCAGTTCGACACCCCCACCATCACCAATGTGGTTGCCACCTACCCCGGCAAAGCCACCTGCCTGAGCCTGTACCATCCCTGGGACACCAACTGGTACACCGACGATTCCCTCCGGGCCATGTATCCGGAACTGGGCCCCAGATGCGGCTTTGCCGTCACCTGCACCTACGGCATTCCCGATCCCAATTTCAAGGGCGGTCCCACGGTGGGCGATGTTCTGGACGCCATTGACGCCTCCCCCAAGCCTGTGATCCTGCTGATCAAGCAGGATTACCCGGAGCAGTACAAGCGCAAGAACGGCCTCTGCGGCGGCAATATGGCCACCGCCTTCCACTCCGCCGGTTGCACCGGCATCATCTCCGACGGCCCCTCCCGGGACATCGATGAAGTCCGGAGCATCGGCATTCAGTATATGCTCACCGGCGCATCCCCCGGACACGGCCCCATGGGCGTGAAAGCTGTGAACACCCCCGTCCACATCTGCGGCATGGATGTGGCCCCCGGCGAGATCGTCCACATGGACGAAAACGGCGCGGTGAAATTCCCCCGGCGCTATCTGAAGCAGGTACTAGAAAACTGCAAGGCCCTCAGCGCCGCCGAGGACAAGAAGATGAAAATGCTGGCCTCCACCAGCGATGTGACACTGCTGAAGAAATATATGCAGGGCGTTTATGATTAAAACGGCTCCGGGATGTCTTTTGGGACATCCCGGATTATTTCAGCCCTCGTGGCGGCGCTTCAGCTCCGCCACATTTTCTTCCACCTGACGCTTATGCAGAGGATACCAGAACCACAGGATCAGCCCCAGCGCGCCGAAGCCCAGGGCAGGAAGCAGGGTGGCGATGTTATAGATGCCGTTGACCACTTCCGCGTCAAAGGCCGTTTCCTGGGAGTAGCCGATGAAGGTCAGCAGTCCCCCGGACAGGCCTGCCGCCGCTGCCTGGCCCAGCTTCCGGGCGAAGGAATACAGCGCGTACACACTGCCGTCCTCCCGGATGCCGCTGCGGACCTCAGAATCGTCGATCACATCCGTGACCAATGCCCAGGACACCATGCTGAATACCCCCAGCCCCAGCCAGTTCAGGGTATTCAGCGCCACATAGACCCACACATTCCGGGGCCGAAGGAGAAACAGGAGAAAGCACACGCCCGATGCCAACAGATTGGCCCCGGCGCTGACCTCCGCCTTTCCGAACCGGCTGGACAGAGGCCGGGCGATGCCTGCCGCGATCAGCATGGCAATCAGCATGGTCACAGTGGAGGCCGACTGGGCTCCGGTGTTTCCGTAGAAATTGGGATAGACATAGTTCGCCATGGACTGCATGGTGAGCTGGGCCAGGAGCATGACCACCGAGGCGGCGATCATGGAAATCAGCGCCCGGCTGCCCAGGGCGTCCCGAAGCATTGCCCCCACTCCCCGGGATGGGGCGGCCGCGGTTCTTTTGGGTCTGACCCGTTCCGTGGTCAAATAATAGCACAGCAGATAGCACACCACCGCCAGCACCGAAAACAGTCCTGCGATCCGGGTAAACCGGGGGCCATTCATCACCGTTTTACCATCCACCTGGTCGTAGGCAAACAGGGGCACGCCCGCGCCGATGACCAGCCCTGCCAGGGTGCCGCCCAGAGAGCGGTAGGTGGACAGGCTCTGCCGGTCTGCCGGCTCCGGGGAGATGGAGGAAGCCATGGAGCCGTAGGGAATATTGATGGCAGTATAGAAAAAAGACCCCCAGAGGATATAGGTCACTGCAAGCCACGCTGTCTTGAACAGTGTCCCCTGCCCTGCCAGGCCGCTCTGATAGATGAGAAAGGAGGACGCCGCCACCGGAATGCACATCCGGAGAATCCAGGGCTTGAATTTGCCTGCCGGTGTCTGACGGCTCCGGTCGCAGATCCGGCCCATGGTCACATCCGTGAAGGCATCCACAAACCGGGCCGCCATCATCACGATGCCCACCACACCGCCGGTGATGCCCATGACATCCGTATAGAACTTCAGCAAAAAGCTGGAGGACAAAATAAACGTGAAATCATTTCCGAAATCCCCGAACAGATAGCCCAGCTTGTCCCGGATGCCAAAGGGACGGTGCCTGGGGTTCTGATATTCATGCTCCAATGTAAAAACCTCCCAAATACCATTCCGGCAGCCCATCACACAAGGATTTTCATTGACGGAACCCTCTGCTGCCGTTATAATGGCTACTGAAACAGTTTGCTCCAAAAATACACTTTTTATGCAGCACTTTTTTACTTGATCGGAGGCTCTGAACTATGCGTACAATCATCAATCTAAATGCCAACTGGCGCTTCACCAAGCAGGATTCCGACATCGACACCCTGCCCACACTGCCCACCAACATCTGGGAGCAGGTGGATCTGCCCCACACCTGGAATGCCGTTGACGGCATGGACGGCGGCAGCGACTATCACAGAGGAAGATGCTGGTATCTGTACAGACTCGTGAAGGCCGACCTGCCTCCGGCAGACCGGTACTATCTGGAGATCAACGGCGCCAACTCCTCCGCCGACGTTTATACAAACGGCCATCACCTGGCCCACCACGACGGCGGCTACTCCACCTGGCGTGTGGAGCTGACCGGCCATCTGTTGGATACCACCGCGCTGATCATCGCCGTGGACAACTCCCCCAACGACACTGTTTATCCCCAGATCGCGGACTTCACCTTCTACGGCGGTCTTTATCGGAATGTGAATCTGATTACCGTCAGCAATTCCCATTTTGAGCTGGTGAAGAACGGCACCCCCGGCATCCACGTGACCCCCGTGATGGAGGGCTCTGACGCAAAAACCCGTGTGGAAGTATTCCCTGCCGATGACGCTTCCCATACCTACCGCTACACCCTGTACAACCGGGAGGGCGCAGCCATTGCAAGCCACACCACTTCTGCCGCCAAGATGGATTTCCGCATCAGGAACGCCCATCTGTGGAACGGCCGGAAGGACCCCTATCTGTACACCATGCAGGCAGAAATGCTGGATGGCGATACCGTTCTGGACACCGTGTCCACCCGGTTTGGCTGCCGGAGCTTCTCTGTGGACCCTGACCGGGGCTTTATCCTCAACGGGGAAGAATACCCCCTCCGGGGTGTTGCCCGGCACCAGGATCGTTGGGGCTTTGGCAACGCGCTGCTGCCTGAGCATCACGCTGAGGACGTGGCGCTGATCTGTGAGATGGGCGCCACCACCATCCGGCTGGCCCACTATCAGCACGACCAGTATTTCTATGACCTGTGCGACGAAGCGGGCCTTGTGATCTGGGCAGAGATTCCCTACATTTCCCAGCATATGCCCACCGGACGGGAAAACACCATTTCTCAGATGACCGAGCTGGTAACCCAGTGCTATAACCACCCCAGCATCTGTATGTGGGGCCTGTCCAACGAGATCACCATGAAGGGCGCGGAGGACCCCGATCTGCTGGAGAATCACCGGATTCTGAACAGCCTGGTTCACAAGCTGGACAAAACCAGACTGACCACCCTGGCGGCCCTGTCCAACTGCCCCATGGACGCAAGCTATCTGAAGATTCCCAATCTGGTGAGCTACAACCACTACTTCGGCTGGTATGGCGGAGAAACCGACATGAACGGCCCCTGGTTCGACAAGTTCCACGCTGCCAATCCCACCATTCCCGTAGGCGTGTCCGAGTACGGCTGTGAGGCACTGAACTGGCACACATCCAATCCTGTCCAGGGCGACTACACCGAGGAATACCAGGCCTACTACCACGAGGAGCTGATCAAGCAGCTGTACACCCGGAAGTTCATCTGGGCAACCCACTGCTGGAATATGTTCGACTTCGGCGCGGACACCCGGAACGAGGGCGGCGAGAACGGTCAGAACCACAAAGGTCTTGTAACCATTGACCGGAAGTACAAGAAGGATGCCTTCTATGCCTACAAGGCATGGCTGTCCGACGAGCCCTTTGTCCACATCTGCGGCAAGCGGTATGTGGACCGGGTGGAGGATGTGACCCGTGTCACCGTTTACTCCAACCTGCCCGAGGTGGAGCTGTTCGCCAATGGCGAAAGTCTGGGCAGGAAGGCCGCGGAGGATCATTTCTTCTACTTTGATGTGCCCAACTCCGGCGAAACCATTCTCAAGGCCGTGGCCGGGGAGTCCACGGATGAAAGCCGGATCGTAAAGGTGGACACCTTCAACGAAGCCTACCGGATGCAGGAAAAGGGCGCGATTCTGAACTGGTTCGACATTACCGCTCCCGAGGGCAGGCTGTCCCTGAACTCCAAGGTCAGCGAAGTCATGGCTACCTTCCGGGGCAAGCTGCTGTTCCTGGGCATGATCCGGAAGTTCCTGCCCAAGGGCAAGACCGGAGAAAAGACTGCCATGGCAGGCTTTGAGATCACCCCTGAGCTGTTTGACATGGTGGGCGGCTTCACCGTCATCCGTCTGATCAACATGGCCGGCGGTATGCTGGGCGTGGAGATGGATAAGGAAATGCTGCTGGAGTTGAACCGGAAGCTGAACAAAATCAACGCTCCCAGGAAGAAGTAAAAAACCATAAAATAATCACCGGAAGCGGTTTGCTTCCGGTGATCCAGACTGTCGATCAACCTGTTTGTAGGGGTCGGCCTCCTGGACGACCCGTTCGGCAATCTCTGATTGCCGCTTACGTGGCACGGGACGTCGAGGACGCCGTCCCCTACGATTCGTATTTCGGACCTTTTCTACACACTGAATCACCGGAAGCGGTTTGCTTCCGGTGATCTTTTTTACGGTTCGTAACGCTCAAAAATGGGAATCCAGCCCTCTTGCAGAGCGGCGGCGTGTTCCTCGGGGGTCCGCAGGGTCCAGGCCACACCCTGGATGCCCCAGAATTTCCGGCAGAGGAAATTGCTCAGATTCTTCCGGGTGCCGAAATCGTAGGCCACGAAATCCGGTCTGCACAGGAAGTTCTCCAGATGGTAGGAAAGCACCAGCTTCAGATACCAGGGCAGCTTGCTGCTCTTATAGTGGAAGCTGTTCTCCGCCAGCTGGCCCCGGAGGATCTCGGGCCGGTTTTTTTTCAGCCAGTACACACACCGGGGATCAAAGGATTCCATGCACCACAGGCCCTCATAGCCCTCCATGGCCTTACAGGCCGCTTCGCAGAGGGCAGCGGCATTTTCCTCGCACTTCAGCTCGATAATCAGAGGGGTCTTTCCTGCGAAGGTGTCCAGCACCTGGCGGAAGGTGGGGATGCAGTCCTCCGTGCCCTGAAGGCGGTAGTTTGTCAGCTCGGCAGTGGTCAGATCCTCTACCCTGCCCTCCTGTCCGGTGACACGCTTCAGATTGGAGTCATGGATCACCGCAAGGCCACCGTCGGCCAGAAGATGGACATCCAGCTCCGCGCCGTAGCCATGCTCCACCGCCGCCCGGAAGGCAGACAGGGAGTTTTCCGCCCTGCCATTGCCGTGGAGGCCCCGGTGGGCGTAGTTCCAGCCCCGGAATTTGGGAAGCTCGGGATGGCCCTTCCTGCCCCGGAGGGCAAGGACATACAATGCGGCAAGAACGATCAGAATGATCCACATAGGCACATCCTCAGTCGTCCACGTCGAAGGCATCCAGGCCCTTCTTTGCTTCCACCTTGTTGTCACCGTGACGGACGAAGTTCATTGTGATGAAGGAAGCAAAGACGAAGACAGCGGCATAGGGGAACAGCGTCTTGTAGCCCACGTTCTCCAGCAGCCAGCCGGCCACGATGGGGGTCATAATCTGGGCGGACATGGAGAAGGTATAGTACAGACCCGTGAACTTGCCCACCTCGCTGCCCTTGCACATCTCCACCACCATGGGCAGGCTGTTGACATTGATGGCGGCCCAGGCAAGGCCCACCAGCACGAACAGCACATACAGCACCGGGCTGAAGGAATTGGAGATCAGGGTATAGCCAAAGGCGGCAAAGAAGGAGCCGGACAGCAGCAGGGTGCCGAAGCAGATGGTCTTCCGGCGGCCCACTTTACTTGCGATGTTGCCCACGGGGATGTAGCTGACAATCGCGCCGGCGGTGGCGATGGTCAGGCAGGTATTGGCCTGGCCCAAGGTCATGCCCCAGGTATTCTGGGCATAGACGGAGAACCAGGTGGTGACGCCGTTGTAGCCGACGAACCACAGGGCGATGGACACCAGCAGGAAGGACAGGCTCTTCTTCACATCGGCAGGCAGAGCTTCGCCATTTTCGGTGGCCTCCACCAGATTGTCCTCGGGATGGGCATCCTCATAGCGCTTCTGCTCCTCCACCAGCTTGGGCTCGTTGACGCAGAACATGACGATGGCCAGAGCCAGCAGCATGATGCCGCCCACGATGGCAAACAGCGGCAGGTAGGACATATACACGCCGGGGGCAGAGGTATACAGGACAGAGCTGATCACCAGATAGATGATGCCGCCCACGGCGCCCATCAGGTTGATGATGGCGTTGGCCTTGGAGCGCAGGGGCTTGGGGGTCACATCGGGCATCAGTGCCACGGCAGGAGAACGGTAGGTGCCCATGGAAATCAGCAGCAGACCCAGGCCGATGACAAAGGTAATGAGCTTCCAGCTTTCGGGCTGGGCATGATAGGAGTCGGTCAGCAGGGGCAGCGCCATCATCAGCGCCACAGCAGCCAGGGTGCCGAAGAGGATGAAGGGACGGCGGCGGCCCAGACGGCTGGTGCACTTGTCCGACAGGCCGCCGAACAGGGGCAGCAGGAACAGGGCCAGCACATTGTCAGAGGCCATAATGACACCGGCTACGCTCTCACCGATGCCGAAGGTTTCGGTCAGGATCTTGGGCACCAGGTTGTCATACATCTGCCAGAATGCACAGATGGACAGGAAGGCAAAGCCCACCAGAACCGTGCGCTTGGTGTTGAGTTTCATGAGGATTCCTCCAAACGTATTTATTCCCTTTTATTATACCTTTTTCTGCCGGAAAGTCCAGAAAGATTTCCGCTTGAAACTGCCCATTTCTTCCGTTACAATAAAAAGAAAAAACACCACAGGAGGTCGATTCCATGAAGATCGTAAATCTGGACTGTCACGGTCTGAATCCCGGCGATCTGAGCTGGGAGCCCATTTCCAGCCTGGGGGAGCTGGTGCTGCATGATTACGTGGCGCCCACCGAGGAGGAAGTCATCCGGCGCATCGGTGACGCGGACATTGTCATCGGCAACAAAACCACCATCTCCCGGCGGATTCTGGAAAGCTGCCCCAGTGTAAGGCTGGTGTGCGTCCTGTCCACAGGCTATAATGTGGTGGACACCGCCGCGGCGAAGGAGCTGGGGGTTCCGGTATGCAACGTTCCTGCCTACGGCACCCAGATGGTGGCCCAGTTTGCCATCGGCCTGCTGCTGGAGCTGTGCCATCACACCTGGCTCCACTCAGAATCAGTGAAGGCAGGTGACTGGGAGCGGTGTCCGGATTTCTGCTACTGGAAAACCCCCATCATCGAGCTGGCAGGCAAGACCATGGGCATCATCGGCTTCGGCCGGATCGGCACCGCCGTGGGACGGATCGCCAAGGCACTGGGAATGCGTGTGCTGGCCGCGGGCAGCCGCCCCACGGAGGAAGGAAAAACCATCGCCGAATATGTAAGCCTGGATACCCTTCTGGCCCAGGCCGATGTGATCAGCCTCCACTGTCCCCTGTTCCCGGAAACGGAAAAGCTGATCAACCGGGAATCCATCGCCAAAATGAAGGACGGCGTGATTCTCATCAACAACAGCCGGGGCGGTCTGGTGGACGAACAGGCTCTTGCAGACGCGTTGAACAGCGGCAAAATCGCTGCCGCCGGTGTGGATGTGGTTTCCCAGGAGCCCATTGTGGGCACCAATCCCCTGCTGGGCGCGAAAAACTGCATCATCACCCCACATATGTCCTGGGCAGCCACGGAATGCCGTGAGCGCATCCTCCAGATCACCCGGGAAAATATTCTCGCTTTCCTCCAGGGCGAACCTCAGAACGTAGTAAACCCCTGACAGGGCTTGGATTATCGCAAATGATAAAAATGCAGAGAAACTATGTTGATTTTCGTTTCGTTTGCCGATTGCCATTTTTGAGGAAAGACAGTAAAATATAGTTGTTCGATATTTCACATTGTTCCCTAATTTATTGTCAGGAGGCATAAAAAATGGGTGGTTTTTTTGGCGCTATTGCCAATCGCGATATTTCTTATGATGTGTTCTTCGGTGTGGACTATCACTCCCATCTGGGCACCCGTCGGGCCGGTATGATCATTCATGATACATCCGACGGCTTCCAGCGGCAGATCCACAGCATCGAGAATACCCCTTTCCGTACCAAATTTGAAAAGGACCTGAGCAAATTCCACGGCAATATGGGCATCGGCTGCATTTCCGATACCGATCCCCAGCCTCTGCTGGTTCGTTCCCATCTGGGTCTGTATGCCATCTCCTTCGTTGGCATCATCAACAACTCTGAGGAGCTGGTGGAGCAGTATTTCTCTGACCACAGCCACCAGTTTACCGCCATGTCCTCCGGTAAGGTCAACTCCACGGAGCTACTGTCCGCGCTGATCAACCAGAAGGATGACATTGTTTCCGGCATTCTCCACGCCCAGGAACTGATCGACGGCTCCGCCACCATTCTGGTGATGACCAAGAACGAGCTGATCGCCGCCCGTGACAAGTTCGGCCGTCTTCCGGTTCTGGTCTGCAAGCATCACTCTGACGGCTACTGCGTCAGCTTCGAATCCTTCGCGGCGGAAAAGCTGGGCTATGAGCCCTGCTACGAGCTGGGCCCCAATGAGGTTGTCCGGGTCACTTCCCAGGGCGTTGACCAGCTCTCCCCTCCCGGTGAGCAGATGAAGATCTGCGCCTTCCTCTGGACCTACTACGGCTATCCCAACTCCAATTATGAGGGCCGGAACGTGGAGCTCATGCGTTACCGCAACGGCGCCATCATGGCCCGGGATGATGCCAAGCGCGGCATCGCCCAGGATGTGGACTATGTCTGCGGCGTGCCCGATTCCGGCATTCCCCATGCCATTGGTTACGCCAACGCAAGCCACAAGCACTTCGCCCGGCCCTACATCAAGTATACCCCCACCTGGCTTCGGAGCTTCACGCCCCCCAATCAGGAAATGCGCAATCAGGTTGCCAAGATGAAGCAGATCCCCGTGCCGGAGCTGATCAAGGATCAGAAGCTGCTTCTGGTGGATGACTCCATCGTCCGCGGCACCCAGCTTCAGGAAACGGTGGAGTTTCTCCGTTCCTGCGGTGCCCAGGCTGTCCATATGCGCTCTGCTTGTCCCCCCATCATGTATGGCTGCAAGTATCTGAATTTCTCCAGCTCCAAGTCCGAGATGGAGCTCATCGCACGCCGCACCATTCAGGAGCTGGAAGGCGACGAAGGCCAGAAGCATCTGGAAGAATACGCCAACGCCGACACCGAGCGCGGTCAGTGTATGCTCAAGACCATCTGCGATAAATTCGGTTTTGACTCTCTGGGCTATCAGAGCCTGGACGGTATGCTGGAAGCCATCGGCCTGGACCGGGATCAGGTCTGTACCTACTGCTGGAACGGCAGGGAGTAAGGCCAAGGCCAAACACAAAAGAAACGAAAAACAGGACGCTTCATTGCCGAAGCGTCCTGCCTTTTTATCCCACGAACTTCACCAGCTCGTCCATGCTCCTGCGCTTTTTGGGGCGGAGCTTGTCCTCCGGGTGGGCGTAGCCCAGGGTGATCACCAGCCGGGTGGGGGTGTCGGTGCCGCAGAGGCTGCGTACCTTTTCATCGTCAAACCAGCCCAGAATGCAGGTGGACAGGCCCTGGGCGGCGGCCTCGGCGGTGAGATAGGCCGTCATGATGCCGATGTCCATGGAGCGGTAATCGTTCTGCTTCAGCTTAGCTCCCACTGCGGCGGATTTCACATAAGCGCCCTCGGATACCACGATCAGCACAGGGGCCTGGACCGCGAATTTGTTCATGCCGCCCATGCCTCGGGTGGCAACAGCCACCTGCCGGGCGGTTTCTCCCGTACAGACCGTCAGATGCCAGGGCTGACCGTTACAGGCGGAGGGGGCCAGCCGGGCGGCTTCCAGCACCGCCTGGAGCTTTTCCGGTTCCACCGGCCGGGTTTCATCATAACGCCGGCAGCTCTGCCGGGCCTCCGCGATTTCCATAAAGTTCATAGCCATGCTCCTTATTTCTGAAAAAGGCGTACCGCAGAGGGTACGCCTTTTGGGTTTAATTCTGGGAAGAGAAGTCCACAAAGCCCAGGGCGATGGATGCATAATCCACGGTCATGGGGTATTCCTCCAGGGCGTCGTAGACCACCTGGTCGGCCATTTCGCCCATCAGGTCGTTCCATGCGGTGTCGTACCAGGCCAGGCTGGAGTCCACGTAGTACATCACATGGTAGCCGTAGCTGGTCTTGACCAGGCCGGTATCGCCGGTGGCTCTGGTTTCATCGAAGCACCAATCCTCGAAGGGCTCCACCATCTGGCCCACATACACATCGGTGTACAGGCCGCCATTGTCCTTGGAGCCGGGGTCGGTGGAATACTGTCCTGCCAGGGCGGCAAACCGGTCCTCGGTCAGCTCGCCTGCCAGATACTCGTCCAGCACAGCCTGGGCAGCGGCACGGCAGGCCTCCCACTCCTCCTCAGAGTAGACGGTCTGGCCATTCTCGCCGGCGGTGCCGCCGGTGGGCTGGAGCAGAATGTGGCGAACGTCCACCAGACGGGTTTCCTCGGTCAGGCCATTGGCTTCGTAATCCGCTCTGTGCTCGTTGAAGTAGGCAGCCACCTGATCCTCGGTCAGGACGATCTGCTCGGTCTGCTGACCGTAGTAGAGCATGGCGGTGTAGTAGGTGCGCATAAACTCCACATAGGACTCCAGGTTCGCGCCGGGGCCGAAGTCGGCCTGGATCATCTCATTGGCATCAGCAAAGCCCATGGACAGGGCGCTCTCCAGCATGGAGCTGGGAACAGAAGCCAGCTCATCCCGGTAGGAAGCCTCCATCTCAAAGCCGTCGGCCTCTGCCTTGGCAGCCAGAGCGGCGTAGGAATGCCAGTCATTCAGGGCACCGTCCAGGAAATACTGCTGCCAGGTCCAGGAACCATCCAGGCTCAGCTGGGTATCCAGGGGGGAGGTCACATCCATGCCCAGGTAGGCAGCGTAGCTGCTGTAGGACTCCAGGAAGTTGTAGAAGCCCATCCAGTAATAAATCTGGAGGTCCGCGTTGCGCAGGCTCAGGTTGCCCACGGTGGCGATGACCTTATCTGCCTCGGCAGCCAGGGCTTCATCGGTGACGGTGTAGGAGCCCTTGCAGGTCACATCGTCGGGATTGCCGTCGGCAGGGATGGTGGCAACAGGGAGAATGGTTTCGGGGACATCAGAAGGCACGGTGGGATTGGCGGCGGGGACAGAAGGGTTGTTTGTCGGTTTCACAACAGAACCCTCATTCAGGCCGCCCATGACCAGAGCCACAATCACAGCCAGAGCCACCACAGACAGAATCACCAGCAGGGCGATCTTGCCGCCGGAGAGCTTCTGCTTGCTTTCCACTTCAGCGCCGCAGCCGGGACAGGTCACAGCGCCTGCTTCCAGTTCTGCATTGCAGTATTTACATTTCATGGTTTCATCCTCTTTCTCCGGCATCGCCGGAACGTAATACCAATTAAGTGTATCACGAACGGGCCATAATTACAAGAACTGTTTCCTTTATTCAAAGATTATTTACGGGTTTCCGGTGAGGAAGCGGATGGGAGAATTGGAGTTTGTAGGGCAGTTTGGTATCACCCATTGTAGGGGTCGGTGTCCTCGACGACCCGTTCGGCAATCTCCGATTGCCGCCTCGTAACCACACCGTATTTCCCAAAATCCGCCCATCGAGGTCGGATTTTGGGTCGGGACGTCGAGG
>JAFVMW010000015.1 GCA_017506735.1 Oscillospiraceae bacterium
GCCTAGATGCTCAGCGAGGATAAATTGTGCCAGAAAAGGCCGACGACGACGGTGGGCTGTCGCCCACCTAGGAGGAGAACGCATTCTGGTGCAATTTAGGCCGGTGAGCGTCAGGCTGTTTTATTAAGAGTTAGTATTAATTATGCCTTCTCCACAGCAGCCACGGCATCTGCCAGACCATCGGTGTTGACGGTTTCCATCAGACCTGCGTCAAAGGCCTCAGCCACAGCAGGATCGATGGGCAGACGGGCCAGAACGGGCAGACCAAACTCGGCGGCCACCTCATCCACGTGGCTCTTGCCGAAGATGCTGATCTTCTTGCCGCAGTCGGGGCACTGGAAGTAGGAGTAGTTCTCCACCAGGCCCAGCACGGGAATGTGCATCATGTTTGCCATCTTCACAGCCTTGGAAACGATCATGGACACCAGATCCTGGGGGCTGGTGACGATGATGACACCGTCAACAGGCAGGCTCTGGAACACGGTCAGGGGCACGTCGCCGGTTCCGGGAGGCATATCCACAAACATATAGTCCACATCTTCCCAGATCACATCGGTCCAGAACTGCTTGACGGCACCGGCGATGACGGGGCCGCGCCAGACCACAGGAGCGGAGGGGTCATCCAGCAGCAGGTTGATGGACATGACCTGGATGCCGCCGCGGCTCAGCGCAGGGTACAGGCCGTCCTCTGTGGCGCCCTGGCACTCGGAAACACCGAAGGCCTTGGGAGCGGAGGGGCCGGTGATGTCAGCGTCCAGGACACCCACACGGTTGCCCTTCCGGGCCATAGCCACAGCCAGGGAGGAGGTGACGGTGGACTTACCCACGCCGCCCTTGCCGGAAACCACAGCGATGACCTTCTTCACGCTGGAATGGGGGTTGGCCTTTGCCAGCAGGCTCTCTGCCTTGCGGTCGGCGCAATCGGAACCGCAGGTGGAGCAATTACCAGAACAAGAACTCATAAAAAACAATCTCCTTTGCCGCATTTGCGGCGATAATCATACTTCGTTATTATAGGACAACCATCTGTGCCTGTCAACCGGAAAAAATACCTCCCGTCCGGCAGGACAGGAGGCAATTTCATCACAGCTTCCAGGAGAAGGGCCGGCCCAGCTGTTCCAGCTCGTTCTTCAGACGGATCATATTCATAAAGCCGGCGACGACGCACAGCACCGCCAGGGTGGGGAAAATGGGCCACTCGCCCAGGGTGCCCTGTACGATCAGCTGCACCACGCACATGAGCACAAAGATGCCGCCGGTGGTCCAGGAGCCATAGGCCTCCCGCTTGACCTTGCGGATCTGGGCCTGGAGCCGATCCTCCTTGGTGGTGTCAGAGCTGACCCACTTGGCTTCGCCCTCGTCGTCTTTGAGCTTGATGTAGGGGATGCCGTTTTCCAGCTGGAAGGGAACAATCTCGTCCCAGACACGGGTTACACAGTCGATCTGCAGCACACCGCGCTCCTGGGTCTTGTCCATGATCTTCAGGTGCTTGCACTCCCGGTCGCCCTCGTAGGTGATGCACTCGTCCTCGCCCACAAAGCACTTCCACATTACGGTCTGGCCGTCAACCTCCAGCTCCCACTCGTACATCTTGTTTACAACAAGTTCCTGTTTCTTTGCCAATTTGAACACTCCTTTTTTAACGGCAGTCCCACTGCCTGTACAGTCGATTTATTCCGCAGCCAGCATCATCTCATCATCAAAGATGGGATATCCGGTCAGTCGGGTCAGCATACGCAGATTATCCTCTGCAAACACATCCATCTCAAACAATACCTGCTCCAGTGCTTCACGTTCATCGGGATTTCGCAGCAACGGCATCCAGTTGTCTGGATCGGGCTCTGTCAGATCCTCGATCTCTTCATAGAGTTCACCCACACAGCTTCTTTCCACCAATTCGCCACAACGGTACAGCTCCAGCACATCAAAATCGCTGTCTGCACACATAGCCATGACTGCATAGCCACCGATCAGTATGCTGACCTTGGGCGCAATCTCTGCCAGCAGCATCCCCATATCGCCGTAAGGACTGAGAATCGCATAGCCGGGGCCTTCGCACTCAAAATTGCAGCTCAGACCGTCGAGGCCGAGGAACATCTCTTCAATCTCAGGCTTGACCTTTTCCCACTTTGCAGGATCCTCGCAGCGAAACGCCACGCTTGCCATAAACATACCCATCAGTCATTCCTCCTGTAGAAATCATTCCTGCGCAGCTTCCCACTGCTCCATCAGATCCATCAGCACTTCCTCCGCCGCTTCCTTTTCACTCAGCAGACGGGTCAGCTCCTGGTAGTCGGCACTGGCCGCCTCGATCTTCGGGTCAAATTCCGCGATCAGCTTTTCCTGCTTCTCGATCTCCCGTTCCAGACGGCGGATCAGCTTGTCCGTCTCCTTGGTGCCGCCCTTGGGCTTCTCCTTTTTCTCCTTCTTCTCCTTGACGGGAGCAGGAAGGGCCTGCTTTGCCATGCGCTCATGCTCCCGGATGGAGCGGTACTTGGCATAGCCGCAGTTATAATCCTTGATGGCACCGTCCTCCAGATCCCAGATCCGCTCGGCGAACTTCTCAATGAAGTACCGGTCGTGGCTGACGAACACCAGCACGCCCTCGAATTCCTCGATGGCGGCCTCCACCCATTCTCTGGAGGCGATATCCAGGTGGTTGGTAGGCTCGTCCAGGATCAGTAGGTTAATCTTCTCGTCCATCAGCATACACAGCCGCAGACGGCTCTGCTCGCCGCCGGAGAGGGTTCCAACGGTCTTGAACACATCCTCGCCGGAGAACATGAACTGTCCCAGCCGGTCACGGGCCACCTGGGGAGAGCAGTTCTTCTCGTAGAGCATGGTATCGTACAGGGTCCGCTCGGGATGGGAGAAGTGGATGATCTGGGGCAGGTAGGCCCATTTCACCGTGGGGCCGAAGGCGATCTTGCCGGTGAAATCCTCCTCGCCAAGCAAACACTTGATGAAGGTGGACTTGCCGGTGCCGTTGTCGCCCAGCAGAGCGATGCGCTCGCCCTTGCCCACTCTCAGGTTCACATCAGAGAACAGAATCCGCTCTCCGAAGCCCTTTTCCATGTTCTTCACCGTGAACACCACGTCGCCGGAGAAATCCTTCTCGCCGAAGCTGGCCTTCATGGTGCGTTCCGTTTTGGGTTTTTCCGTCTTTTTGATCCGCTCCATCCGGTGCTGGATGGACATGGCACGGCGGTACAGGGTCCGGTTGTTGATGCCCCAGCCCTTCATCCGTTCCACGGTAAAGCCCAGCTGCTTCAGCTTGGCCTGTTCCTGCTCGTACTGCTTCATCTGCAGATCGAACCGGGCCTGCTTCTCATCCATGTAGAAGGAGTAGTTGCCGGAGTAAAACTCGGCATGGCCGTCCACGATCTCAATGACACGCTCGGCAATCTGGTCGATGAAGTAGCGGTCATGGGAAATGGCAAGGACAGTGCCCTTGAATGTCTTGATGTAGCCCTCCAGCCATTCCACGCTATGGAGGTCCAGATGGTTCGTCGGCTCGTCCAGCAGCAGAATGTCGGTCTTTTCCAGCAGCAGACGGGCCAGGTTCATCCGGGTCTTTTCGCCGCCGGAGAGGCTGGCAAAGTCCTGCTTTCGCTGCTCCGGGGTGATGGCAAGGCCGTTGCAGATCTTGTCCACCTCCACATCCATGTCATAGCCCCCAAGGGCCTCGAACCGGGTGGACAGGGCATCGTATTCTTTCAGAACATCCGGGTCGCCGGAGGCCATCTCCCCTTCCAGACGCTCCATCTTTCTGCGGATGGCGTATACCTCCCGGTAGGCAGAGCGGAGTACATCCTCCACGGTGTAGCCTTCGGGGAATTTGGGGATCTGGGAAATCAGACCCAGACGCTTGTTGGGGTTTACATAAACTTCTCCGTCGTCATAGTCCATCTCGCCGGTAAGGATCTTGAACAGGGTGGTCTTGCCGCAGCCGTTCCGGCCAAGGATCGCCACCCGTTCCCCCTCCTGGATGTCAAAGGACAGCCCATCCAGCAGATTCTCGCCGATGACGAAGAATTTTTGAAGGTTTTTTACTTGTATATCGATCATTGGGTTTCTCCAAATCAGTGATTTGTGTGTAGGGGACGGCGTCCTCGACGTCCCGAACCAATTCTCCCGCATTTCAGGCGGGGCGTCGGGGACGCCGCCCCCTACAGTTTCTCTTTCACGAGGGTTTCCAGTTCTTCCAGGCTGTACAACAAATTCAAAGCCTGCAATAATGCGTTGGGGCTCATGCGCTCCGGAAGATCCAGCTGCTTCATCAGGCGCTTCCGGTTGTCCTCGCTGCCGGGCATTCCGGCCAATCCCAGGGCCATCAGATCGGCCTTGGTGATCTCCTGCCGGGTTCTGGTCTGGGTTTCCCCTTCCATGGTGGCACCGGCCTTTTTCAGAGCTTCCAGGATAATCTCCCGGTTCATGCCCTCCACGCCCAGCTTCCCTTCCCTGCCGGGGGCGGCTTTGCGCCGCTCCTTGCCGAAGATATCCGGGGTGTAGGCGTGCTTCAGATATTTTCCAGGGATAGCGGATTTGATGTGATTCCGGATCACAAAGCCTGCCCCGTCGGCATCGGTGAACACGATGAGCCCCCGGCGCTGTGCCACCTGCCGCAGCAGCTTCATCTGCTGCTTGTCCTTGAAAATGCCGAAGCCGTTGGTCTCCAGAATGGAGGCATCCAGGATCTGGGACAGGGTATTTTTATCGTAGCGGCCTTCCACCACAATGGCTTCCTTGATTTTAACCATTCCGCGCCTCCTGTGCAAGCTCCAGAATCAGCAATTCCAGCAGCCGCTGGGGATCGTCGAAGGAGGTTTTCATATTCCGGTCCGCTTCCAGCACCAGCTCCGATGCCCTTCCGCAAAAACGGGCGGAGAATTTGTTGGCGGCGGACATGGTTTTCCGGGCCGGATAGTCCTTCAGACCCGTCAGTCGCATCAGATCATCAGCGTTTTTTCCGCAGTCCATCAATGTCCGGGCGGTGGAAATCCGACGGAAATGACCGCCCACCGCACCCAAGATGGCAATGGGCTCCTGCTGCATTTTCAGCAGCTGCTGGAGCTTCAGCAAGGCGCCGCCGTAGTCGCCGCCGCCCATAAGATCCGTCATCTGGAACACCACCGCGTCCAGCACCGGCTCCGTCACCGCGTCGATGTCCGCCTTGACGATGGTTTCCGCCCCGGAAAAGGCGGCGATTTTCTTAATCTCCCCCGACAGGGCGGTCATGGTGCCGCCGGTGATGTCGATGAGGTACATACACAGGTTGGGGTCGATCTTCTTCCCACGGGCGGCAAAGTGCCGGGTGATCCAGGCCACCAGCTCCCGCTGATTCTGTTTTGCAAATTCCACAATGGTGCCGTGCCTGCTCACCGCTTCCCAGAGCTTTTTCAGCCGCTTGTCCGGCTTCCATTCCACGGTTTCGTAGGTGAACACCACAGTGCAGTAATCCGGGATGTCGGAGAATACCTCCGCCATTTTTTCCCGGTCGGATTCATTCATTTTGAAGGGATCAATCTCGTCCACTTCCACGAAGGTGTGCTCCGCCATCATGGGCAGAGCCTCCACCGCGTCGGCAAACCCCTGGACGGTGAAATTCTCGCCGTTGAACCGATGGTAGTTAAAGTCCCAGGTCAGCTCCTCCATGGACTTCTTCCGCATCTCGTTCAGATAATGATCCAGCAGAAAGGTTTCCTCACCATGGAAGAAATAGAGCCGGTCCAGTTGTTTTGCCCGGATGGACTGCTTCAGTCTGCCGAATTCATCGGCCTGCTCCGGCTTTTTCGCCATGGTTTCACCCCCTGAATGTTAAATCTCCCGACAAGTCGGTTCGGTACACGGTGCAGCCGTACCGGGCAAGCCGCGCCAGCACCAGCGGTGCCGGATGACCGTAGGGGTTGTCCCGTCCTACGGAAAGGAAGGCAAGCTCCGGCCGCAGCCGGTACAGCAGTTCGGCGCTGGTTGCGGAGGCGGAGCCGTGATGGCCCACCACCAGAAGCTCCAGATCCGGCAGCTCCCACTGCTCCAGAAGCCTGCGTTCGCCGGACGCGCTTATATCGCTGCAAATTAGTGTATCATATTTTTCGTTCTGAAACAATACCGAAGCACAGCTTTCGTTGCCACTTTTTCCGGATTCCGGTGGAAAAATCCGGATGGTGCAGGTTCCGAAGGTGATTTTCCCTTCCCCGTCCAGCCAGATCTGTTCCGTTTCCGGAAGCGCCGGCAATTCATCCTCCGACCGGGGCAGGTAAATCCGGTCGATGCCCACCCGGAGGGCAAGCTGGGAAATGCCGCCGGTGTGATCCCGGTCGTAATGGGTCAGAATCAGCCCGTCGATCCGGGAAAAGCCCATGCTCATCAGTTCATCTGCCGCCTTGTTGCCTGCCGCGGCATCCGAATCGCCGCCGCAGTCCACCAGGAATACATTCCCCCGGGACTGGAGCAGCACACACTGGCCCTGTCCCACATCCAGCACCGTCACCCGGTAGTCATCTATTCTGGGTTCCGTCCAGCTTAAGGCCAGCGCCAGGCACAAGCCTGCCAGTCCGGTCAGAAACACCGGCCTCAGCTGAAGGGGATTCCTGCGCAGAACGTACCAGACAAGAACATAGCACAGCGCCAGCCAGATCACAATGTACACGCTTTCCGTATACACCGCCGCAAAGGGCAGACCGCCGATGACCTTCGCTCCTGTCAGCACATACCGGATGCCCCATTCCGTGAACCAGGCCACGGGAGCAAATACGCAGGCCCCCAGCACCCCATAAAACACCAGGCTCACCGCCGGAACAATCAACACATTGGCCGCTACGCTCACCAGGCTGACATAGCCAAAATACCAGGCCACCAGAGGCGTGGACAGCAGCGATGCGCTGATACTGACTGCCATTCCATCGCAAATGCCTCTGGCGGTCCTCCGGTTCAGCGCAAACCGGTCCCGGAACAGCTGACGGACAGGCCCGAAAAACAGAAAAATGCCTGCCACACTGGCAACTGAAAGCTGAAAGCCCACAGAAGCGATGGTCATAGGACATTTTGTCAGCATCACAACCACCGCAAAGGCCAATGCGGTAGGCGGATCATTTTCCCTGTCCAGGGCCAGGGCCGCCAGAAACAGCAGCTCCATCAGCACCGCCCGGGTCACAGAGGGTGTAAATCCTGCCACCCAGCCAAAGGTCAGCACCACCGGCACCCCCAGCAGGGTTGTCCAGAACCGGTGCCTTCCTGTCACCAGACAGACCAGCGCGAACAGCACCGACATATGGAGACCCGACACCGCCACAATATGGCTCACACCTGCCGTCTGGAAGGAAAGAAGCTGCTGCCCGGTCAGCCCGGATTTGTCGCCCAGCAGCAGGGCCTTGGCAAAGCCCCGGGTATCCTCTGAGAACACGCCGTCGATTCTATTCCGGAACCAGCCCCGGAGCACCGGGCCCAGCAACGGCTTTCCAGACTCCACATCCAAATCTCCCCGTTGGGACGCAGTGAAGAGGATGCCGTCCGACCGGCTGCCGTCGGCGGTACAGCGGAGCTTCGCCTTCACCGTCACCCGGTCCCCGGCCCGGAGGGGGTTCCATGCTTCCAGGTAAAGTCTGACCTGGTATCGCCGTCCGGACAGGCGGATGGTGCCGTCGGCATAGCCGCCGTATTCTGTTTCCACAGCGTCATCGGTCAGAGTCAGACTGAGGATGGCTTCCTGTCCATCACATTCCCGGGCAGGCGCCACATACCATCCCTCATAGGCGAAGCACCACAGACTGCCTGCTGTCAGTCCGGCCAATACCACCGTCAAGGGCAGCAGGAGCCGGAACCGCCTGCGGAAGCACCACGACAGCACTGCCCCTGCACCAAAGACCAGCCCTGCCGCTCCCACGCCGGGAATCAGCCAGGTACTGATTCCGCAGGCCAGGGCATATCCAATTGCGAACCACACCAGATGCCGCACGGGCTTCCCTCCTTTGCAAAAGGGCGCTGCCGAAAGAACGGCAGCGCCCGAAACGTTACATTATCAGCCCAGCTTGGAGGCCACGAAGGCTTCCACGGAGTTCAGGGCTTCATTCATCTTGGAGACGTCCTTGCCGCCGCCCATTGCGGAGTCGGGCTTGCCGCCGCCGGAGCCGCCGCAGACGGTGCAGACATGCTTGACAATCTCACCGGCCTTGATGCCCTTCTTCACGGCATCCTTGCCGCAGACAGCCAGGAAAGTGACCTTCTCTCCATTGACGGAAGCCAGGACAGCAGCCACGGCGCTTTCCTTATCACGGAACACATCGCCCATCTGGCGCAGCTTGCCTGCGTCAGCGTTGGGAACGTTCATGGTCAGAACCTTAACGCCCTTCACATCGGCAGCACCGGCGAGCATCTTGTCCACAGCACCGGCAGCTTCCTTGGCCTTGAAGGATTCCACTTCCTTCTTCAGGTTCTTGATCTCCTCGGCCTGGGCATTCAGCTTGCTCTCCAGATCCTCGGCCTTCTTGACCTTGACGGCAGCGCAGGCGGTGTTCAGCAGCTCACGGGTCTTGGCTGCGTCCTCCAGGAAGGCCTTGCCGGTGACAGCCTCAATACGGCGGACGCCGGAGGCAACGGAGCCTTCAGACACGATGCGGAAGGGGCCCACCTTTGCGGTGTTGTCCAGATGGGTGCCGCCGCAGAGCTCTACGGAGTAGCCGCCCATGTTGACCACGCGGACGGTGTCGCCGTACTTCTCGGAGAACAGCGCCATAGCGCCCTGGGCCTTGGCCTCGTCGATGCCCATTTCACGGGTGACGATGTCATAGCCCTCCAGAACGGCGTTGATGACCTGTGCCTCGATGGCAGCGATCTCCTCAGCGGTGACAGCGGAGTAGTGGGTGAAGTCGAAGCGCAGACGGTCGGGCAGAACCAGGGAGCCGGCCTGGTGGACATGGTCGCCTAGGACGGTCTGCAGGGCCTTCTGCAGCAGGTGGGTAGCGGAGTGGGCGCGCATAATGCTCTTGCGGTACTCCACATCGATAGAAGCATGGACTGCATCGCCCACGCTGACAGAGCCGGAAGTGACCTTGCCGTAGTGCAGGTACTTGCCGCCCTTGTTCTTCTGAACATTGTTGACCTCGAAGGAGCCGCCTGCGAAGGTGATCACACCCTTATCCGCAATCTGGCCGCCCATCTCGGCGTACATGGCAGTCTGATCCAGCACCAGAATGGCCTCGGCGCCCTCGCCAACAGCCTGCTGAACCTCGTCGTCGGCAACGATGGCCAGAACCTTGGCGTCGCACTCGTTATTCTCATAGCCGACAAACACAGTCTCGGGGATCTCCTTGCCCAGGTCCACACCGGCCCAGCCCAGGTCGCCCAGAGCCTTCCGGGCCTCACGGGCGCGGATCTTGTCCTCTTCTCTCTGGCGGTTGTACTCGTCCATGTCCACGGTCATGCCCTCGTCCTCCACCATCTCGATGGTCAGGTCGATGGGGAAGCCGTAGGTGGCAGCCAGCAGGAATGCGTCAGCGCCGGAGAACACGGTCTTGCCCTGGGCCTTGTGCTCAGCCATCTTGGCATTGAAGATCTGCATACCGGTGTCGATGGTCTTGGCGAAGTTCTCCTCCTCGATTTTGACGATCTTGGTGATATAGTCGGCACGCTCGTTCAGGTAGGTGTAGTGGGAGCCGTTCTCCTGGATGACGGTGCCAACCACCTCAAACAGGAAGGGCTTGTTCACGCCCAGGAGCTTGCCGTGACGGGCAGCCCGGCGAAGCAGACGGCGCAGCACATAGCCACGGCCCTCGTTGGAGGGCAGAACGCCGTCGGCGATCATGAAGGTGGATGCACGGATGTGGTCGGTGATGACGCGCAGGGAAACATCGGTCTTGTAGCTCTGGCCATAGCTTGCGCCGGTGATGGCGGTGACATGGTTGGTGATGTTCATGACGGTGTCCACATCGAACAGGGAGTTGACATCCTGGCACACAACAGCCAGACGCTCCAGGCCCATGCCTGTGTCGATGTTCTTCTGGACCAGCTCGGTGTAGTTGCCGTTGCCGTCGTTGTCGAACTGGGAGAACACGTTGTTCCAGACCTCCATGTAGCGGTCGCAGTCACAGCCAACGGTGCAGTCGGGGCTGCCGCAGCCGTACTTCTCGCCGCGGTCGTAGTAGACCTCGGAGCAGGGGCCGCAGGGGCCGGAGCCATGCTCCCAGAAGTTGTCCTTCTTGCCGAAGCGGAAGATGTGGTCAGCAGGCACGCCGATTTCCTTGTTCCAGATCTCGAAGGCCTCGTCGTCATCCACATAGATGGAGGGGTACAGACGGTTCTCGTCCAGACCAACGGTCTTGGTCAGGAACTCCCAGCACCAGGCAATGGCTTCCTTCTTGAAGTAATCGCCGAAGGAGAAGTTGCCCAGCATCTCGAAGTAGGTGCCGTGACGGGCGGTCTTGCCGATGTTCTCGATGTCGCCGGTACGGATGCACTTCTGGCAGGTGCAGACTCTTCTTCTGGGAGGCTCCACCTCGCCCTTGAAATAGGGCTTCATGGGGGCCATGCCGGAGTTGATCAGCAGCAGGGATGCGTCATTCTGGGGGATCAGGGAGAAGCTGGGCAGACGCAGATGGCCCTTGCTCTCGAAGAAGCTCAGGAACATTTCCCGGAGCTCATTTACGCCGTAAGGCTTAGGGTTAGACATAGTTGAAACCTCCACATCATTGGAGTTGAAAGTGAAAATTGAAAATTGAAAGTTACCGTTTTCTGAACTTTCCACTTTTCTCTTTTCACTTTCAACTAAAAAATAAAAAGCCGCCCAGGTCATGCAGGGGCGTCGGAACGCGGTACCACCCTGCTTCACTGAAGCGACAGCATCTTATTCGCTCTGTAACGGGAGCCCCCGTCCCGGTCATCCCGGGCCGCACGGAAGTGGCCCGCAGCCGATCTCTCCAAAGGGCTTCCACTGTCCCCTTCTCGCTATTCAGAGCCTTAAACTGCTTCTTTTCCGTATTGCGTTGTGTTATTCCCGAATATTCTAGCACATTTATTGGAATTGTCAATCTTCTTTTTCTCTTTTTCTGAATATCAGCAGCCGGCTGAGGGCTCAGCCGGCTGCTGTTTGACTATTCTTTTACCATCAATGCTCCCAGATAGGTGACGGTGGCTCTGCCGTTGTTGTAATTGACACCGGCAGTCTTTGCCAGCTCCGCCACATACAGGCCGTAGGAGGAAATGGAATGATGCACCAGCTCCGGGAACCGGCAGGGCGCGTCCGGGTAGGTACATTGGGCGCACCGGTCACAGCCCTCGTTGCCCAGCAGAAGAAACTCCGCCAGCACTGGACGGATCTTTGCGTCAAAATCCGCCACTGCCTGCTTGAAATCCAGCAGACCTTCTCCCATGCCCTCAAAATCGAACTCATCCTCCAGCTCATATTTCTTGGAGAACAGCAGCATTTTGTCAAAGGCCATCAGCCGTTCCCGGCATTCCTCCAGGGTTCCCACGCCGGGAGGGCAGGTCCAGACCGTACCGTACCGGCCGCAGGCATTTCCTTCACAGGTCTGCCGTACCTCCGGATAGCATTTGATTTCCCGGGTGTCCAGATACTCCGCCTGATACATTCCGCTGTCCAGGGCCATTTGTCTGATCGCTTCCAGCATAGATTTCTCTCCTTATTGTCAGATATGCTCCTCCAGCCATGCTTTCATGGCGAGCCTTCCCTCCTCCGTCAAGGGGAAGGTTTCCTTGCCCTCCATTTCGGACAGCTCATAGCACAGCTTGCCGTGCCAAAATTCGCAGTCGATGGTGGACTGGTCAAAATCCACCTCCTTGGGGGTGGCCATGATCACGTTGGGCTTTGCCATAAACCGGAACTCTCCCCAGGAGCCGGAAAAGGTGTTGGTCATGGCGAACCAGTGGAGGGTGGGCAGAAAAATGTCCTTTTCCATCATAACTCCGCCATCAGCGCTTCCATCTCATCCAGCAGCCGGTCGAAGAGCTGGAGGGCCTGGTTTACGGGCTCGGGGGTGGACATATCCACACCGGCATCCTTCAGCAGCTCCACAGGGGGCTTGGTGCAGCCGGAGAGCTGAAGAAAGCGATTAAGAGCTACCAGAAGTACGACCTTCTGATTCTGGATGAATGGCTGATCCGTTGTCTGTCACCCCAGGAAAGCTACAATCTTCTGGAAGTGATTGAGTCCCGGTGCAGCAAGGGATCCATGATCTTCTGCACCCAGTATGAGCCGGGTGACTGGTATGAACGTCTCCATCCCAATTCCGAGGAACGCAGTGCCATTGCCGAGGCCATTCTGGACCGGATTGTACACAACACCTACGAGGTGCTGATTGATGGCAAGGTCTCCATGCGGGAGCGCCATGGCCTGAGAAACCGGGAGGGCTGATATGACCTTGACCCGTAAACTGCTGGATACCAAGTACATCTGGTGGTTCCACAATAAGCGCAATGCCGAACAGGCCAAGGCAGAAATCCTTGCTCTGTTCACGAAGGAACCTGATGATTGCCATGAATGGTCCGAGCAGGACATTTATGAGCAGTCGAGAAAGATTATAGCCCGCTGGGATCAAGCCTGATGAAAAGGTCGGAGGGGTGTGACAGCCCCTCTGACCGCTGTGGCTCCGGTCCGTGAAGGTGTGGCTGACCTCCGGAATTGGTGTGGCTAAATCTCCGGACACATGTGGCTATAGGTCTGGAATTCACAACAACCAATGGCTCCAGAATATTCAGTACGAAAACGAGCGGATGGGTATGCTGGTGGGGCAGCTTTTGGACCTTGCTCGCACAGAAAATGTAACACCGCAGATGGAGCACATTGATTTCAGCCGATTGGTTTCCGGTGAAGCGCTTCCTTTTGAGAGTGTCGCATTTGAGAATGGACTGGTGCTAAACAGCAACATTGCTGGTGGCATTGCAGTAAAAGGCAACAGCACCCAATTGAAGCAGCTGGCATCTATTCTGTTAGATAATGCCATTCGCCATAGCAATGTTGATGGTGAGGTGCGCCTTACTTTATCAAATGACAATGGAATCGCGCAGCTTTCTGTGATCAATCCCGGCGATGAGATTCCCATAGAACACCGGGAGCAGATCTTTGAACGATTCTACCGCATGGATACCGCCCGGAACGGCGATGATAAGCATTATGGCCTTGGTCTTGCCATTGCCAAGGCAATCGTGGATGCCCATCACGGCCACATCGAGGTGAATTGCTATAATGGGCTGGTGGAGTTTCATGTGCGGATGCCAATGAAGTAATATCGATGTATAAAACGATAAACGATTCTGTCTGTCGGAATTGACACACATAAACTGTCTGTGTGATTACATCTCCCAACTTCCTAACCAGTTTGCAAATGCGGAATAGAGCGTCTGCATTTCGGCTGTCAGTTCTTCACCAATGGTAAGGGTGTATACCAGATCTTCTGTACCGAATTGTTCCAGGTACTTCTTTTCGGAAGTATAGTGCTTGTTTTCCAGTTCAGCCAACGCTTTCTGCGCTAACACTTCCGCACTGCGAACATTGGCAACCAGATCCGCAAAGGCGTTGGGATCAACTGCCTCAATTTTGGAAATAATACTGTCGAAATAGCCGTCTTTATAACCGTAATTATACTGTGCACCATCGGTAGTTATCAGGTAGACGGCATCTGTCGGGTACAGATAGTAGCCGGGAACAACGTTGCCGTTTTCATCCGTTCCGGAGTTGACATAGTAAGTATTCCACGCGCACAGGAAATTCACATAGTCATACATCCTGTAGATATCGCTGACAACATCGGTCTCCGCGATCTTCTGCCAAAGAGCCATATCCTCGGAAAGTTCGTCCGCCTGAATGATGGTATAGGTGGCATCTACGATCTTATAATTGAACTCATAGCCGTACATATCTGTGAAAGGCTTATCTTCACTTTCTGCTACCTCCAGTGTGCCAACGATCTTGATTGCCTGATTGGTAAAGCCAAAGCTTTCTCCCTTCTTGGGATACACCTCCATCGTATTGGACAGCTGGGATGTATTGGGCACGCAGAAGGGGCAGCTTTGGTATGGTAGGTTCATTAGAAACATAAACGAGCCATCCACCGGAGAACTGGTAGCCATATAACCGCTGATGGTAACTTGCTTCCCATCCAGGGTCTTCAAATAGTCATATCCGGAAGCCGCTTGAAAGCTCAGCTTGGTAGCCTCACCGCTTTGCGCTTGCTTGCAACCTGTGAAGGAGAATAACAGGGTCAGTACAAGACACACCGCAAATATTGTTTTCATTCTTTTCATAGGGTTACCTCAATCTGTGATGCCGTCTTTTTTTGACATGGAGAAGGTCCAGATCACGGTAGGCAGCACACTGATGATAAATACCGCAAGCAGAATCAAAAATTCCGCAGCGTATACTTTGCTCATATTCAAAACCACGCCCATTGACTCCACATAGTCATTCATCAGCACCATACAGCCTCTGGACACAAAGAATGCCAAAATGACCGCACAAAGACCCATAATACCGTTCTGAATGACATACAGAAGATTGATTCGTTTCATGCTGATGCCAATCAGACGCATGAGGGATATTTCTTTTGCACTGTGATACATATTCAGCAGCGTAATGATGGAAATGATCATGATATTCATTACCAAAATGACGGCGCAAAGAACAAACACGATATACTTGGTATCATCCGCATCATTGAGCACATCCCGGACAACACTCATAGGCTCAATTGCCTGCAAGGTGGTGTTGTCGCCGTCGTCAGCGGTTATGATCTTTCCGTCATATTCTTCCACCAGCTGCATAGCAAAGCCGGGGGTTTTGGTATTTACCAGTACCGCGCAAACCGTTCCGTGGGTGTGATGGTGCTCCTCTGCACTGTTTTCTTCCTGCTCCCCATGCTCGTGCATTTCCCAAAGGGTTTTTAGCTGGGTGAACACAATATTATCATAGGAGGAGTGACTTTCTTTCAGAATGCCGACGATTGTGATTCCTTTTGTATGTAGGTCAGATCCGTTGGCCGAGTGACTTGTATAAATCACATCTCCCACTTCCAGAGAATTATATTTTGCAATATTGGAACCGACAACAGCCTGCAAAGTCTCATCGGCGGCGAACATTTCTCCCACCCTCAGATCCTTGCTCTGCAAAAATGCCGGTGTTGTGCCAACGACTCCGTAGCCGTTATAATTATCTGCCATAGCAAAGGGGATCACCTGCGTGACCCGGGAATCCTGCTGCAGGGTGGTTACGATGCTGTAAGGGACCGTGCCCACAGGCTCATCGGTAAAATACATAGAATTCATAGCCAACTGGGTACTGCTTCCGGCAGGACCTACGATAGCAGAGTAATACCCGGCGTTATTGGTGATACCTTCGTCCACCTGGGTGGCCACATTGAAGGCAAGCACCGCAATTCCTGCGGAGATCACAATAGAAAGGGTGATCAATATGACCTGCATCTTCTTGATGGCCATATTCTTCAGCGCAAATTTCAGCATATCAGCAGTCCTCCTTTCCGGAAGGAACATCCTGCATGCCGGAGGTCATCTCGTTCATATCGATGACCTCGTCGAAGTATTTTGCCAGCCGGTCATCGTGGGTCACCGCGATTAGGGTCTTGCCCTTGGAAACCTCCACCAGCTGCCGGATCACCTGTTCGCCGATGGCAAAATTCAGATTGCCGGTGGGTTCATCCGCCAGAATGATATCCGGCCTTTTTACCAGTGCCCGGGCGATGGCGACACGCTGCTTCTGGCCGCCGGACAGGTGCTTGATCTTGGCATCCTTCTTTTCGAAAATATCCAGTGCCTCCAGCATCTCATCCATTCCTGAGATGTCAATGCCTTCCAGCCGTAGGATGCCGATGTTATCGGCAACGGTCATTTCGTTGATGAGCTTAAAATCCTGAAAAATGTATCCAATCTTCTCAATTCGGAACCGGTCCTTTACCTTTTGGGAAGCGGCAGTCATATCCTTGCCGTCAATCAGGATCGTTCCGGTCGTGGGAGAAAGCACACCTGCGATCATATTCAGCAATGTGGATTTTCCACAGCCGGAAGCACCCAAAAGCATATAGGAACGCCCGGTCTCAAAAATCATATCCCGGTAAGTGATCTGGGTTTCGTTCTGAAACTGCTTACCGAGGGATTGAATTTGTATCATAATATAGTTACTTCCTTTCAAATTTAAGATATAGGGATGGTTCTGTCTTAATTTGAAAGCTTGACTTTTAGTCGCACCAAAGAATTCTGATCGCAGTTTTTTGTATCTGCTACCGTTTCGCGTGCATACAAAATAACTGTCACAGTAGTAATAAGTGCAATGCTTGGGAGCCATAGCGGCTCCCTGTCTGCAAGAAGCGCACAGACAGCGCACGGCGTGCCGTCACATGTATGAATGTGGGACAACAGAAAAGAAAAGGAGCAAACAAGCGCAAGAATTACGCAAATCCAGCAAACAAACATTCGCTGCATTTTTGAATATCTTGCCATTGTCTGCACCTTCTTTGTATGCTAATAATGATTGCTTACTCGTGATTGCCGCAATTGCCACCGCAGCCATGCTCCCCACAGGTATGGTTTTCACCATGGTGATGGTCGTGGTGGTTGCACCGGACATCGGGATTATATTCCAGCTTGCCTTCGACAAAGGCAGCAACCGCAGCATCGGCGTTGCCGGATACGCCACCATACAGCTTGATGCCGGCTGCTGCAAGCGCCATCTGCGCGCCACCGCCAATACCACCGCAGATCAATACATCCGCATTCAGCGCGGTAAGGACACCGGCTAACGCACCATGTCCGCTGCCGTTGGTATCTACGATCTGAGATGCAACAATTGTTCCGTTCTCCACGTCGTAGATCTTAAACTGTTCGGTATGACCAAAGTGCTGGAAGATTTCTTCGTTTGCGTAGGTAACTGCGATTCTCATAATACGATCTCCTTTTTCATTACAACATTGTTGACGATATTGGTATTTTACACATGTGTCATGGCCGCAATCCAAACTGTTTCCGTCGCAGATCGTATAATCACCGCCTTCAATGTGTAAAGGTCTGCCTTCTACCAGAGCGGTAGCGATTTTCTGACGGGCAGTTTCATATATTCTCTGGACAGTGGTGCGTGCTATTTGCATGAAGGCACTGCATTTCTCCTGAGAAAAGCCTTCCTTGTCAATTAAACGGATTGCTTCGTATTCCTCTACCCACAAAATAACCGGATCTTTGTTATCGTCGTCACTTATTGGATGGAATGCTTGTGTTTGCGGGTAATGACATACTTTTCTACTTTTTACTGGACGGGGCATTCGCATCTCTCCTTTACTTGCTGTATACTAATTATACTCTTGTTATGGGCATATGTCAACAACACCGCAGTTGTTCGAGATGTTAATTCTTTATGACTTCAATCAAATTTCAATCTTCCTCCTGTACAATGTGTCCATCACAGTACAGGAGGTTTCTTTATGGGGTTTCAAACCGTATTCCAGCGGTATGAACTAAAGTATCTGCTGACCCAGGAGCAAAAGGAAACCGTGCTCAAGGCAATGCAGCCTTATATGACGCTTGACAAATACGGCAGAACCACCATTCGTAACCTTTATTACGATACGGACAGCTATCTGCTGATCCGCCGCTCCATTGAGAAGCCTGCTTACAAGGAGAAGCTGCGAATACGCAGTTATAGCCAAACGGACGACAATAGTACGGTGTTTGTGGAACTGAAAAAGAAATATAAGTATGTGGTATACAAACCTAACATCGCAAGACAATTGCAGGCCCCGAGCTTAATCTCGGAGCCTGCAATCACACTCACTTGGCTCGGCACTCTGCTGGCGCATTCCAGGGCAACAGCGCCTGTACTGTTTCCGGATTCTCAAGATCGACATCCTTCGCCGTCTTCATCAGCCAGGTCAGATAGCAGTACGGAGCCAGCCCGTTTTCAATAGCCGTCTGGATTAGGCTGAATATCACCGCACTGCCGGTAGCTCCCTTGGGTGTATTTGCAAAAAGGAAGTTCTTCCGGCAAATCACAAAGGGCTTAATGCTTCTCTCAGCCCGGTTGTTGGAGATCTCCAGTCTGCCATCCTTGAGGTAGTTCGTCAGGTATGGCCACTGCTCCTTCAGATAGGTCAATGCCTTACCCAAGGCGGACTTCGGCGCGGCAGTTCTGACATTTGCCCATGCAAACATTGCGTCTAAAACAGGCTTTGCCTGCTCCAGCCGCTCTTTGTATCGTTCTTCTGCAGTTGCGTTCTTTTCGTCAAGACCCTTCTCAATGGCAAACAGCAGATCGCAGTAGGCCAAGCCCTGATATGCGCTGCTGCCCTTCGCCTTTCCCTTGGGCAGGGATTTCACCGCTTCGTCAAACTTCCGGCGAAGGTGCGCGTGACAGCCCACAACAGTAATGCCCTCCGGAAGATTATGGTATCCGGCATAGCCATCCGTATGGATATAGCCATTGAACCCATTGAGAAAC
>JAFVMW010000088.1 GCA_017506735.1 Oscillospiraceae bacterium
AGGCACATCCGGAGCTTGAAAAGCTTTCTCCCCGGGAGATCGAGGTTTTTGCCTATCTGCTCACAGACAAGACGCAGGAAGAAATCGCAAAGGAACTGTTTATCAGCAGTTCGTCCGTCCATTTCCACTGTAAGAACATTTACAAAAAGCTGGAGGTTTCCGGCAGAAGACAGATTCTGATCCGCTACAAGGATCTGTAACAAAGGGAGGATAATTATGAGCTTTTTGAAAAGAACCATTAAAAACGCAGTCAGCCAGGGTGTCAGCAAGGGTGTCAGCAACGCAGTCGGCAAAGCCGTCCAGAAGGCCGTGGAGCCGAGGGCCACGGAATACGCCAACAGAGCTGCCGACCGCTTCGACCGGGCTGCGGGCAACGCCGCCCAGCAGACCCGGCAAGCCACCTCCGGTCTGGAAGGGGCTTTTGCAAACCTGGAACGCTCCATGCAGGGCTATGCCAACCAGATGACCAAGGATCTGAAGGTCTGTCCCGAGTGCGGCCAGCCCACCTCCGGAGATAAGAAGTTCTGTCCCGGCTGCGGCGCGAAGCTGCCGGAACAGACCCTGGGCCAGAGTGCAATTTGCCCCAGCTGCGGCAAGCAGAACAGTGTGGGCACCAAGTTCTGTCAGGACTGCGGTGCCAAGCTTCCCGTTGCGCTGCAGGAGGAAGAAATGGCCGCCCGTAAGAATGCCAAGGTATTGGCCCAATGGGACGAGATCCTTCCTCAGTATCCCAAGTGGACTTGCGGCGGTGAATTGTACATCGAGGACTACGGCAGTGACGGTGTGAACTTCTCCGCCTCCTTTAACGGAAATACCGGTGCTGCCCACCGGGCCGTGGAAGCCTATCGCCAGATCCTGCAGCAAAACGGCTTCCGTCCCGCGGGTCAGTATCCCACGCAGGAGCAGCTTTTCAAGCGCATCGACGGTGTGGTCTACAATGTGGACACCGAGCATTGCTTCGAGGGTGATCCCGACTGCGCCTGCATCGGCTTCTGCCGGCGAGAGCCCTACGGCGGCTTCGACTACGTAAAGCCCGAGCCCAAAAAGAACAAGGACCTCGACCTGAAAGACCTGAAAAAATTCTTCAGGTTCTAAAAGGAGGCCGGGACATGAAAAAACGAATCATAAGTCTTTTGCTCCTTATTTGCATGGTTGTGGCAGTCCTGCCCATCTCCACCCGTGCCTATGTGGGTGACATCCCCGGGGTGGACTATACCCGCATCGAGTACAACACCATCCTGGACCAGGAGGTCAAATTCACCATCGGTGAACATCAATTCACCGGCAAACTCTCCAACGGCAACCGGCTGGATGACGAGGAAGTAGACGGTATTATCCGGGAGTTTATGACCAGCTACAATATCACCTCGGAAGAGCTGCAGACCCTCCACGCCATTGAGGGAAAGGCACTGAAGTATGACGAGAGCCGGGAAGTGCCGCCCCGGGTGCTGGTGGAGCTGATGCTGGCGGCCTGCGGTGTGAACAACGCCGAAGACTTAAGCAAGATCCTCTCCGGCGATGCCACCTTCGATCTTTCCAAGCTCACCGGCGAAAGTGTGCTGAAAAAGCTGAAGGACATGGCCATCGACAAGCTCATCGACTTTGCCCTGGGCAAGGTAGTGGGCGAGACCTACAAAGAGCTGTTCGGTCTGGTGAAGAATGTGGGCACCGTTGCCACCCGGGAGTATATGGAGTATGTGGCCAGCGACGAAAATGCCCAGCGCAGCTTTGCCGCTGCCCTGGCGCTGGAGAAGTTCTACTCCCTGTGCAATGCCCGGATCAAAGCCCGGGAGCGGGAGCTGGGGCAGGCCCAGTGGCGCTTGACCTGCAACGAAACGGTCATCACCACCAAGACCCTGTTCGGTTCCATCAACGTGCCCCAGATCTGGAAGCTGGCGGTGGATCTGACCCAGACCACCCCGGACCCCATCGATCCCAACGGCTGGGGCGGCATCTACACCGGTGTGGTGCAGATCAATGTGAACCACGATATGAAGCCCTTCGACCAGCAGTTTATGAACAGCATCGCGCTGAAGTCCAGTTCCGTCTTCTCTGCCCTGTCTGCATACTTTAAGTTTTCCGATCAGTATACAACGGGCAGCACCATGAAGCGGCAGCTGCGAAACGGTAATTTCTCCATCCAGCTGGGCTATGGCGATGCCAAAAACGGCCAGGTGGAGAAGGAATTCAGCCTGGCAGGCTTTGAGGACCTGTCCTATATCTGGATCAGCCATCCCATCTATGGCGGTTTGGAAGGCCCTTACTGGTCCAACGGCCATGCGCATGTCAGTCAGGGCGGAGTAACCGTCTCCGGCGACTGCAATATTACCTTCTGGTTCCACGGAGAACCCACCGGGGGCAACGAGGGCCTGATGATCGATATGTACAACTATACCAACACGGTGATCGTCAGTGTGAACGGCCCGTTCATTTCTGAGACCGTAGACAACAGCGGAGGCGGCATGGTCAGCTCCACCGTGGCGGTGGACAATACGGTTTACGAGGAACTGAAGGGCGGCTGCACCATCACC
>JAFVMW010000016.1 GCA_017506735.1 Oscillospiraceae bacterium
AGCCTGACGCTCACCGGCCTAAATTGCACCAGAATGCGTTCTCCTCCTAGGTGGGCGACAGCCCACCGTCGTCGTCGGCCTTTTCTGGCACAATTTATCCTCGCTGAGCATCTAGGCCGTTCTATCAAGAATTAGTATGAGCATACAAAAAAGGCCTCCGGATTCGGAGGCCGTTCCATTATACATCATCCTTCGGGGCCATAGTAGGAATTCGCCCTGCCTCCACGTCGTCGTAGAAGCGCTGCTTCCAGTCGATGTAGTCTATGCTGGCTTGAATCCGTGCCAGCTCCTCCCGAAGGGCCTTTTGCTTTTCTTCCAGAATCACTCTGCGCTCCGGGATGGTATCGTTTCCGGCGAGGACCAGATCGATATAATGGCGCATTTCCTGAATGCCCATGTTGCAGCCACGCAGGCAGTTCAATGAGTTGATCCAGGCGATGTCCATATCGTCGAATACCCGGCGGTTCTGGCTGTCCCGCTTCACATTGGGAACCAGACCCTGGTTGCAGTAGAATTTCAGGGTTTCATAGGTCAGCCCGGTTTTTTCACAGGCCTGTTTCATGGTATACATATTTGACACCTCATTTTTGGAAGTATTTCGTATTGACCGGTAGTGACTATCGGATGCTATAATCATAGCATAATCATTCGGGAGGTCAATGGATATGATCTATTCTGTTTTTCAAGAGGAGAAACTGTCGCTGCTGGGCTTCGGCACCATGCGCCTGCCCTGCAATGCCGATGGAAGCATCGATGAGGCGCAGGTAGCGGAAATGACCGCCTACGCCATGGAACATGGCGTGAATTACTTTGATACCGCCTATCCCTACCATGGCGGCGAATCCGAGCGGGTCATTGGCCGGGTACTGAAACGCTATCCCCGGGACAGCTACTGCCTTGCTACCAAGTATCCCGGGCACCAGATCCTCAGCAACGGGTACAACCCGGCAGATATTTTCGAGGATCAGCTCCGGAAGTGTGGGGTTGATTATTTCGATTTCTATCTGCTGCACAATGTGTATGAAAAGTCCATGGAGGTGTATCTTGACCCCAGGTGGGGCATCGTGGACTACTTCAGAGAGCAGAAGCGGCTGGGGCGGATCAAACATCTGGGCTTTTCCTGCCATGCCGAGACCAAAGGGCTGAAGAAATTTCTGGATGAGTGCGGTGAGGACATGGAGTTCTGCCAGATCCAGCTGAACTGGCTGGACTGGACCCTGCAGGACGCCAGGGGTAAGTATGATCTGCTGACGGGACGGGGCATTCCTGTCTGGGTCATGGAGCCTGTCCGCGGCGGCAAGCTGGCAAAGCTTTCTGATTCCGATGAGGCAAAGCTGAAAGCCCTGCGGCCGGAGGCTTCCATCGCCTCCTGGTCCTTCCGGTTCCTGATGGAGCTGCCCAATGTGCAGATGATTCTGTCCGGTATGAGCAGCATGGAGCAGATGATGGACAATGTGAAAACCTTCTCCGAAGGCCGTCCCCTGTCCGGAGAGGAAACAGCGCTGCTTCTGGACATTGCAGAGGGTATGAAGGATTCCGTGCCCTGTACAGCCTGCCGTTATTGCTGCGACGGCTGCCCCGTGGGGCTGGATATTCCCTGGCTGCTCAATACCTATAATGAGATGCGTGTCGCCCCGGCCATCAATGTGGCCATGCGCATCGAGTTTCTGCCGGAGGAGCAGAAGCCCTCGGCCTGCATCGCCTGCGGCAGGTGTGCCCGGAGCTGTCCCCAGAACATTGACATCCCCGGTGCCATGAAGGATTTCACGGAGAAGCTGCGCCAGATCCCCAGCTGGACAGAAATCTGCCGCCAGAGAGAGGAAGCGGCAAAACGATAATAAGACTTATCATTACAGCCCCGCCGGCGGCGGGGCTGTATTTGCGCTTAATAGGGGTAGTCCGGATTGATCAGATCCAGCAGCTCCCGGTCGTGGTGGTAGCCCACATAGGGCTCGTTATCAAAAACCATAGTAGCGCCATTTTCCAGATCGTAGGCAGGCCATTCAAGGCTTTCCGTGCTGGGATTTCCGGTTTTGGCGAAGGCAAGCCATGCGCTGGACATGGCTTCCTCCAGTGCACGGGCTTCGTCACTGGTTCCTGCCATGGCAGAGTATTCAATGTTATGGAATACGAAGGGAATCTCTGCACCATGGGTGGCCAGCATCCGTCCGCCGGATTCGGGAGACTCCCAGGTGAATACATAGGCATAGACAGGCGCGCCGCCCTGCATCAGCTTGTGGGCCAGCAGCTTCAGCGCAGGCTGCCGGTGGGCGGTGTCCACATACAGGGCATCGGACAGGGCCTTGTGGGGGTATGCGGAAGCGAAGGCATCGGCGATGGCCTGTGCGTTGTCTCCGTAGGTTCGTTCCAACTGGCTCAGAGTTTCAGCTTCATCCCACCCGGAACGGTCCACCATCATGGCCATGAAGCCGTTCAGCTCCGCCAGATTGGTGCCGACCATCAGGGGAATGTCCCGTCCGGTCTCGGCAAAGCCGTCCTCCGTGACGGGGGCGGTGGGCAGGTAGTCCCCGTCAATGGTGGGCAGCCACTGCATGGAGGTCTGACCCAGCAGCTCCAGACCATACTCCCGGGCAACCTCACCCATGGCGGAGTCGGAAGCAGAGGTCAGCTGGCTGTAGGGGATATTCTGAAGCTCCTCCACATTTTCGGGAGCGATGTTCAGCTTTTCCAGCGTCAGCTCTGCCACCCGGCGGCTGATTTCCTGGGGAGTGAAGGTGATGCCGCTGGAATCCAGAATGCCGGACTCATTAATGCCCTTGTGGAACAGGCCCTGGGCATAGGGAGTGGTCATCAGGGCCAGCACCTTGGCACCGCCGCCGGACTCGCCGAAGATGGTCACATTCTCCGGGTCGCCGCCGAAGGCTTCGATGTTTTCATTGACCCACTCCAGCGCCATGACGATATCCATCAGACCCACATTTCCGGAATACTGGTACTTCTCCCCATAGGCGGACAGGTCCAGGAACCCCATCACATTCAGCCGGTGGTTCAGGGACACCACAACCACATCGCCCTCGATGGCAAGATTGGTGCCGTCGGTGGAGGCATCACCGCTGGAGGAGCCGGAGGAGAAGGCACCGCTGTGGAGCCAGACCATGACAGGCCGCTTTGCGCCGTCATTGACACCGGGGGTCCAGATGTTCAGATTCTGGCAGTTATTGTCACCGGTATTGCCCTGCATGGCGATGGGGCCGTAGGCCACAGCATCCAAAACGCCGTCCCAATGGGAAGGCTGGGCAGGGGTGAACCGCTCGGTGGCCTGTGCATAGGGAATGCCGTAATAGGTGTAGATTTCATCGCGGACGAAGCCCCGGACAGCACCGGAACCGGTTTCCACCAGTGTGGTATCCTCACCGACAGTGGGGGAGGTGGGCAGTGTTTCCGCATTTCCGTCGGGGAAAATCCGGTCGATGAAAATCATAATGCCGATGCCGGCAATGATCAACAGAACGAGTACCACAGCAAGCACAATGCCGCAGCCTTTGAGAACCTTTTTCATGTGGATATCCTCCTTAATCAATGACTTCCAGCCGGTAGCTTCTGCTGCCCAGGCCGATCTCCTCGCCGTGCTCCAGAGTGTCGGAGCCGCCGACGCTCTCAATCCGCTGGATCATGGACTGGGAACCCTCAGAGATGTACACCAGATCCACGCAGGCCTGATCCAGTGCCACGGGGTCTGTGGAGGCCAGAATGCCGATGTCGTGCATATCCGCTGCGGAAGGACGGGCGGTGCAGTCGCAGTCGATGGACAGATTGTTCATCACATTGATGAACAGGATATTGCCGTTCAGGGCATCCACCACGGACTTGCCGGCCTCAGCCATGGAATCCATGAACACAGGGGACGAACCGCCCCAGGGGCTGGTGTGGCTCTGACCGCCGGTGTGGATCAGGCATTTGCCCTCGGTGGAGGCGATGCCGATGGAGATGTTTTTGATGGCACCGCCGAAGCCGCCCAGCATATGGCCCTTGAAATGGGAGAGCACCAGCATACCGTCAAACTCTCCGAACCGGGCGCCGACCAGATTCTCGGTGAGAATGGTGCCGCCGTTGACGGGCAGGGCGAGAGAGCCGGTCTCGTCCATGATCACCACATCGGCGATGTCGGTGAAGCCGTGGTCTTTGGCCAGCTGATAGTGCATGGCGGTCTCGGCACGGGAGCCGCCGTAGGCGGTGTTGGATTCCACGATGGTGCCGTTAACATGCTGGACAAGCTCCTTGATGAAATCGGGACGGAGATGGTTGGACTGGTCGGATTCGCCGGTGTGAACCTTGACGGCGATGTTCTCTCCGGTGAGCTCCACGCCCAGGGCTTCGTAAATGGCCATCAGACCCTCGGGGGAGATGTCAGAAGTGTAGTAGACCACAGCCGTTGCATTCTCATCGTGGTGTTCCAGATCCGAGATATTCAGGGCGGCACCGCCGAAGGTGGCGATTTGACCCTCACCCACCTCCACGGGAACCCGCTCAGCGGGGGTGTTGCCGGTTCCGGAATTGCCGGAGCCGGAGCCGCAGGCACAGAGCACCAGACTCAGGGCTAACAGCAGAACAAGTACGGATTTCTTCATTTTGGTTTCCTCCTTAAGTAATACAATTCACAATCAGACCGGTGATGAGCGAGAACGCCATCACAAAGCCGATGTACAGCACAAAACGCTTTGCCCCCAGCACGATTTTCAGGGCACCCAGATTGGTAATTTTGGTGGCAGGGCCGGTGATCATAAAGGCCGCCGCGCTGCCCATGCTCATACCGGTGGCCAGCCATTGCCGCAGCAGGGGGATGGTTCCGCCGCCGCAGGCGTAGAGGGGCACACCGATGGTTGCCGCCATCAGCACACCGAAGCCCTCATTCTGGCCGAACAGGGACACAAATTCCTCCTCGGGCACATACCGCTGAAAGGCAGCGGAGAGCAGAATGCCCAGCAGGAAATAGCCGCCGGTTGCCCGGAGATTCCGTCCCAGATTCTTCAGAAAGCGCACCAGGGGATTGGGGTCCGTATCCTTCGATTTCCGGGGCTCAAAGCCGGTAAAATCGAAGAAGGGTTCGGCTCCGCAGTAGAAATGCACCGCAAGCCCCGCAACGATTCCGCAGACCGTGCAGGAGATCAGCCGCACCAGCACGGCGGTGGTTCCCAGGGCAGTGGAGTACATCAGCAGCTGAGGGTTCAGCAGCACGCTGCTCATCATAAACGCCGCCAGCCAGTCGTGGCGCATCCCGTGCTTTGAGAAGGATGCGGCGATGGGGATCGTACCGTACATACACAGGGGAGAGGCGATACCCAGCATACTCGCCGGAATCACACCCCACAGCCCCCATTTTTTGTCCCGGATGCGATCAAAGCACCGGTGGATGGTATCGCCTGCGAACACGGATACAAAGCTGCCGATGACCATACCCATCGCCCAGTAGGGGGCGATCTGCCGGAGCTGGATCTCGGCATAATAAGTAAGATACACAAGCTCCCGGCGAAGCAATTCAATGACATATTCCATGGCACCACTCCCAAGTCTGTTTCTGATGCAAGCATAGCATCCGGTAGTTGCTACCGGTCAATGCAAAGGGAATGCTGTTCACAGAATGTTTACATATCGTGGGGAAAACATCCCTTGACCGGTTGCTGCTACCGGGTGATATCCTTAGGGGCAAACCGGAAGAAAGGGAAATGGTCATGCATATTGCGATTGTGGAGGATGTCAAAGCCCATGCGGAAAAACTGGTAGGATTTCTGGAACGATATCAGAGGGAGGCCAATATTCGGCTGGATGTGCTGTGCTATCCGGGCGGAACGGAGTTTCTGGAGGCCTTCCGCAAGCAGTTTGACCTGATCCTTCTGGATGTGGCGATGGACGGTATGGACGGCATGGAAACGGCCCGGCAGATCCGCAGGCTGGACGATGAAGTGGCGATCATCTTCGTGACGATTTTGGCTCAGTACGCCGTGCGGGGCTACGAGGTGGATGCGCTGGACTACATTCTCAAGCCGGTGAGCTATTTTGCCTTTTCAGAACGGCTGGGCAGGGCGCTGAACCGGATTCGCTCCCGGGGGAAGCAGTATGTGATGATCGGGGACCGGAATGGAAACCAGCGGCTGGATTTGGATGAGATCTATTATGTGGACCGGACGGGTCACAGCCTGACCTATCATACCGCATCCGGGGATTACTCGGTGATAGGCACCCTGAAGGACGCGGAAAAGCTGTTGGGAGCGCACCATTTCATGCGGTGCAACAACGGCTATCTGGTGTCATTGAAGCATGTGGACGGGGTACAGGACGGCTGCGCCATTGTCAACGGGGAGCGGCTGCTGATCAGCCGGGCGAAGAGAAACAGCTTTATGGAGGCTCTGACCGATTACATCGGCAGTACCATCCATTCCAGATAAATCACAGGGGGACGGCAGCAGTGCCGTCCCATTTTGTGAATTCTGGATAAAGGGAGAAAGCGTTATTTGTGCGCTTTTTTGTTCCCCGTGACAGAATAATCAGAAAAACGACAGATTGCATCTGGCTACTTTTCAAAAAGAGGAGCGTTCGTTATACTGAACATGATTTCGGGGCATCTGCTTCGGAAAATTGTGCAATACGAAAAACGAGGAGGAAAAACAAATGACATTTCTGACCTTTGGCATCAACATTGATGATGTCATGAACGTGGTTACCCAGATTCAGAACGAACTGATCATTCTGGGTGTCGCGCTGTTCCTGGCTCTGGCCGTGACCATCGGTCTGGCTTTCGTCAAGGGCATGGGTAAGCCCATGAAGAAGCTGGTCCGTGGCAACGCATGGCTGGCGCTGCTGCTGGTGGCTGTTCTGGTGATCAATATGATCATCACCGGCCCTCTGTATTCCATGGTGTCCCTGGCAATGGGCGACGGCTCCGTTACCGAGGAATCCATGGAGGTTGCCTACGCCAACAACGAGGTGATTGTTGGCGAGGGTCTGGTGCTGCTGGAAAACAACGGCGTGCTGCCCCTGGCGGAGAATTCCAACATCAACGTGTTCGGCTGGGCCTCCACTGCCCCCGTCTACGGCGGCACCGGTTCCGGCGCGCTGAACACTCAGTATGAGACCACCGACCTGCTGACCGGTCTGACCAAAGCGGGTTTCTCCCTGAATCAGGAGCTGGTGGACTTCTACGAGGCCTATCAGGCTGAGCGTCCCAGCGTCGGTATGTGGGCACAGGAGTGGACCCTGCCCGAGCCCAACGTGAACCTGTACACCGATGAGATGATCGCAAATGCACAGGCGCACTCCGACACTGCGGTGGTTGTCTTCTCCCGTTCCGGCGGTGAGAACGCTGACCTGCCCACCAATATGCTGGAAGTCATCGACGGCACATGGATGACCTACGACTCCGACACCGGCAACTCCTACTTCGCAGGCTCCTACAACGACGAGCTGAACGAGGGCAATGACTGGGACGTAGGTGACCACTACCTGCAGCTTTCTAACCGTGAGGAAGAGCTGCTGGCTATGGTCACCGAGAACTTCGAAAATGTCGTGGTCATCATCAACGCTGCCAACGCCATGGAACTGGGCTTCCTGGCTGACTACGGCGTGGATGCCGCCATCTCCTGCCCTGGCCCCGGCCAGAACGGCTTCCTGGCGCTGGGTCAGATTCTGGACGGCGAGGTCAACCCCTCCGGCCGTACCGTCGATACTTTTGTGTATGACCTGACCGCTACCCCCACCTGGAACAACTTCGGCAAGTTCGCTTATGACAACATGAACGAGCACGCCTACGTTTCCAGCACCTGGTGGACTCAGGGTGAAGTCACTGCGCTGCCCCAGTTTGTCAATTATGTGGAAGGCATCTACGTCGGCTACAAGTTCTATGAGACTGCAGCCGCCGAGGGCCTGATCAACTACGATGAGACCGTTGTGTATCCCTTCGGCTACGGTCTGAGCTACACCAGCTTTGAGCAGACCATGGGCGAGATCACCGAGTCCAATGGCGTCATCTCCTTTGATGTCACCGTCACCAATACCGGCGCTGTGGCCGGCAAGGACGTGGTGGAGGTCTACTACAATCCCCCCTACATCAACGGCGGCATTGAGAAGGCTGCTGCCAACCTGGTTGCCTTCGACAAGACCGGCCTGCTGCAGCCCGGTGCCTCCGAGACCATCACCATCTCCTTCGAGGTGGAGGATATGGCCTCCTACGATGAGTATGAGAACAAGGCATACGTTCTGGATGCCGGCGATTACATCATCTCCATCAACTCCGATTCCCACAATGTGATCGATTCCAAGACCTACACCGTGGCCGAGACCGTGGTTTACGCAGACGGCCGTGCTTCCGATGTTCAGGCTGCTACCAATATCTTTGAAGATGCCTACGGCTGGGGTGTTACATACCTGTCCCGTGCTGACGGCTTCGCCAACTATGCTGAGGCGACCGCGGCACCTATCGACTTCTCCATGGGCGCTGAGGGTAAGGCTGCTTTCCTGAACAACGCCAACTACGATCCCACCGCTTACAACAACCCCGACGATGTGATGCCCACCACCGGTGCCGACAACGGCATCCAGCTTGCAGAACTGCGCGGTCTGGCCTACGACGATCCCAAGTGGGACCAGCTGCTGGATCAGCTGACCATCGAGGAGATGAGCGAACTGATCGCCATGGGCGGCTATCAGACCACCACCATCAACTCCATCGGCAAGGTTCGCACCAACGACTGTGACGGTCCTGCCTCCATCAACAACAACTTCTCTGGCGAGGGTTCCATCGGCTACTGCTGCACCACCCTGATGGCCAGCTCCTGGAACACCGACTGCGCCGCCGTATTCGGCGACTCCATCGGCCAGATGGCTGACGAGCTGGATGTGTCCGGCTGGTATGCGCCTGCCATGAATACCCACCGCTCCGCCTTTGCAGGCCGTAACTTCGAGTACTACTCCGAGGACGGCACGCTGGCCGGTAAGATGGCTGCCGAGGCCATCAAGGGTGCGGAAAACCATGGCGTTTACGCCTACATCAAGCACTATGCCCTGAACGATCAGGAGACCAACCGTAATACCATGCTCTGTACCTACGCCAACGAGCAGTCCATCCGTGAGATCTACCTGAAGCCCTTCGAGATCTCCGTGAAGGAGGGCGGTGCTGACGCTGTCATGTCTGCCTTCAATTACATCGGCACCACCTGGGCCGGCGGCCACAACGCACTGCTGAACACCGTTCTGCGTGACGAGTGGGGCTTCGTGGGTATGGTCCTGACCGACTACTTCGGTGTCTACGGCTACATGGACGCTGACCAGGGCATCCGCAACGGTAACGATTTCTGTCTGGTCAACTACCCCACCGACACCAGCTACCTGCATGACACCATTTCCGCAACTTCCGTCCTTGCTGCTCGTCAGGCAACCAAGAACATCCTGTACACCGTGGTCAACTCCCGTGCCTATGCTGCCGAGAACCTGAATCCCGGTATGCCCGGCTGGCAGATGGCTCTGTACGGCGCATTCGCAGCGGTTGTCCTGCTGGCAGTGGTTCTGGAGCTGGGCATGATCAAGAAGTACAAGAAGTCCAAGGCATCCGCCGCTGAAACCAAGTAAGACACGTTATCATCTCTTTCTTCTTCAAACGGCCTCCCTCCTTCGGGAGGGAGGCCACCCCTTATCGCTGTCCGGATGCGAGAGCCGTGTTTCCCGACTTTGGCATCTATACAGCGAATCGAAAGGAGCGTAACCATTATGAACCTTGACGAATACATCAGCAAACTGACTTTGGAAGAGAAAGCTGCCCTTCTGCAGGGCTGGACCACCTGGACTTCCCGGGAGGTCAATCGGCTGGGCATCCCTGCCATCTTCATGTCCGACGGCCCCACGGGCCTGCGGAAGCAGGCTGGCGCAGGTGACCATCTGGGCCTGAACGCCTCTGTTCCGGCAACCTGCTTCCCCACCTCTGCCACCATGGCCAATACCTGGGACGAGGAGCTGGGTGTGAAGCTGGGCGAGGCTCTGGGCGCGGAAGCTGCCGCTGAGAATGTCCATGTTGTCCTCGGCCCCGGTCTGAACATGAAGCGTTCTCCGCTTTGCGGCCGGAACTTCGAGTATTTCTCCGAGGACCCCTATCTGGCAGGCAAAATGGCCGCCGCCTATGTGAAGGGCATCCAGAGCAAG
>JAFVMW010000017.1 GCA_017506735.1 Oscillospiraceae bacterium
AGCCTGACGCTCACCGGCCTAAATTGCACCAGAATGCGTTCTCCTCCTAGGTGGGCGACAGCCCACCGTCGTCGTCGGCCTTTTCTGGCACAATTTATCCTCGCTGAGCATCTAGGCCGTTCTATCAAGAATTAGTATAACACCCAAAAAGACCGCCCTGCTGTCACGCAGGGCGGTTCGTCTTTTGTTGTTACAGATTCAGCAGGGTATCCAGGCCGCAGGCTTCCAGAGCCTTCTGGTTGCCGATGACGCAGATGCCGCCCTCCCGGATGGTCTTTTCCAGATAGTCAGCCGCGTGAATCAGCTCCGCCGGGGTGGCGTTCAGAAGTTCTGCACGGCGGCGGCGGAGGGTTTCCTCGTCCACACCGCACCAGTGGCGCATATCTGCCACAGCGCCCTTCATTCTGGGGGTCAACAGACCGGATTCGCCGGACACCGCGCCGATGATGAAGCCGGTCAGATCCGCGCCGGACTGGCAAAGGCTCCGCAGGAAGTCTGCTGCATTGTCATACTGCTCCAGAGAACGGGCCGCGTTGGGGTCCCGGAAGGAGTGGCAGGCGGCGGTACCGTTGGTTCGGGTGGTCAGACCGGAGCCGTAGGCGCCGCCCTGGACACGGATGGCGTTCCACAGATAGCCCAGGCCGATGATCCGGCTGGCCAGGGGGGTCAGACCGCTGTATCTGCCGCCGTAGTCCAGCACATTGCCGCCCTTGACGGCGAAGGAAACGTCGGCAGGGATCACGATGCCTTCCTTACGCTTGCCCCAGGGCCGGAGGGGGAACTCCGGGCCAATGCTGCCCTCGGGCAGTGCCTGGGCAAGCAGAGCGGTGACCTGCTCCGCCCCATCGGGACAGGTGCCGGTGACGCTGACGGTCAGACGGCTGCGGCAGAACACCTTGGCGTTCGCCTGGGCCAGCGCGGTCAGCAGGGAAGCGTGGGATTCCTGCTCCTCCTGGATTTTGAGCCAGCGGTAGAATTCAAAGCCGCCGGTATGCTCGTCCACCACGCCGGTGACGGTGCTCTGGGCGGCCACACGGCCGGAAGCCAGGGCGGAGCCGGACATGATGATCTGCTGGGTCATACCGGTCTTAACCTGGCGGAGGATCTCCAGAACGGCAGCCTCGTCATCGTAACGGGTGGCGGTGAGCAGCTCCATCACCAGCTCGGTGGCCCGGGTCAGATTCTGCTCCAGGGCGCTGTACTCCACACAGAGCTTCCGATGGCAGAGGGTGGGTTCATTTTCCCGCGCGGTGGTGAAAAAGCGCATGGACATTCTGCCGCAGAGCAGCTGCCGCAGAATCATGAGCTGCTGGGGCGTGTGGGTCTGGGTGGCCAGATCACCCAGCAGAATGCCCATCAGACTGGACTGGGACAGTTCCTCCAGGGTCAGATCGTCGCAGTCGAAGTAAAGGGTGGTATATACAATGCCGCCGCAGGCCACATCATGCTTCAGCACGGGGATGCCTGCGATGGAGGTTTCCTCCATGGGCAGCGTTTCGGGCTCGGTGGAGATGTCGGAGAGATCCAGCCGGGGCAGCGTTGCCAGAGCCTCGGGGCTGTCGGTGCTGGCCTGCCAGGCCTGAACCCGGTTCTGAAGCGCCAGCAGGGACTGCTTGTCGCCGTCGCTCCAGAGGGCGGCTTCTCTGTCCAGCCGCTGCTGCTCTGCCTGACGGCGCTCCTGGCCCAGAGTATGGGAGGGCTCCAGAATCAGTCTGGCGGTGTGGGGGTTGTTCAGCAGCAGGGAGCGGATCAGCTCTTCAAAATAGCCCTGGGCCATCTTGCTCCGCAGGTCATCAAACAGGGTGCCGACCTCCAGATTGGCGGCAGGATCGCCACCATAGAGCCAGGTTTCCATCAGATTCAGACCGTAAACCAGACCGTGGGGCATACCGTGGTAGTCCCGTTCCCGCATCCGGAATTCCATGTTGGCCATCTGGGCGGTGAGCTGCTCGTGGTCAAGGCCCTGGTCGGCAAGACGGGAAAGCTCTCCGCGGATGGTCTCCTCGATGCGCTCCAGATTCTCCTGGCGGCAGTTCTCCACATCCAGCAGCACCCAGTTCTGGAGGGTGCCCTCCTGGACCTGCATGGACACATTCTCTGCCAGGCCCTTCTCCAGAATGGCACGGGTCAGAGGGGACTGGTTGCCGGCGCAGAGGACCCGGGCCAGAACCTGCATGGCGGTGGCGGTTTCCTGGTCGGCAAAGTCACCGATCACATTGCCCAGGGACAAACGCCAGCGATTGTCGGGGGACTCCTCCTGGCCCAGTTCATAGCGGACGGTTCTGGTGCCTGCGTTGAGGGGGGCCTGGTGGGCAGGGGGAGCCAGTCGCTGGGAGCGCTGGAATTTGGACAGGTATTCCTCCCCCAGAATGGCCAGCACAGCGTCGATATCCACATCGCCGTCCAGGAAAATATAAGAATTGGAGGGGGCGTAGCACTTCCGGTGGGCCTCGGCGAACTGTTCATAGGTCAGATCGGGGATCACGGAGGGCTCGCCGCCGGAGTTGAAGCGGTAGCAGGTGTCGGGGAAGAGCTGCTCCATCATGGTCATGCCAACGATCTCGTCGGGGCTTGCCATGGCGCCCTTCATTTCGTTGAACACCACGCCCTTGTAGCTGGGATTGCCGTTCTCATCGAACTCATAATGCCAGCCCTCCTGGCAGAAGATTTCGGGCTTGGTGTGGATCAGAGGGCAGAACACCGCGTCCAGATACACACGCATCAGGTTCAGGAAGTCCTTGTCGTTCTTGCTGGACACAGGATAGCAGGTCTTGTCCGGGAAGGTCATGGCGTTGAGGAAGGTGTTCATGGAGTTCTTCAGCAGCTCCACGAAGGGCTCCTTCAGAGGGTATTTTTCAGAACCGCAGAGGACGGAATGCTCCAGAATGTGGAACACGCCGGTGCTGTCCTCGGGCAGGGTGGTGAAGGCGATGGCGAAGGTCTTGTTCTCATCGGGCCGCTGGAGCCAGCAGAGCCTGGCACCGGTGGCAATATGCTCCATTTCGTGGAGGGTGCCGCTGATTTCCGGCAGACTCCGGGAACGGAGCAGGGTAAAGGAAGGATTCAGTTTCATGGTAATTCTCCTGTCAGACAGACTTGATTGGCAGAAAAGAGCTTTTTTCTCGAATCTGCGGATATTTTACCATTTTCTGTCCTCAATGTCAAATCTCCCTCCAAGAGAAGGGGGTGGATTATGATCTGTGGGGCAGCTGGTGGATATGGTAGGGGACGGCCTCCCGGACGTCCCGCTCGGCAATCTCTGATTGCCGCTTACGCGGCACCCCAAAGGGGGACTGTCATTAAAAAACAGCCGCCGGAACTCCGGCGGCTGTCTGCACATTAGGGAAGCTCTGATGAAATCGGCAAGAGGTGGTGGCGAGAGATTTTGCTTCCATGGAAAGTTTGAAAAGCGGAGGAATACTGTATGTATTTCCCGTTTTTCAAACTGCACCAGCGGAGCAAAAGATCCGCCATCCGCCCGAAGGCGATTTATTCAGAGGTTCCTTAGATATTCACGTATTCCTCGACCCACTGGCGGATCTGGGCCATGGTTTCCTCGTCCTCCAGGCCGGTGGTCTGGATCACCTGGGTGTCCGGGTCCTTCAGCATGTAGTCGTACATGACCCGACGGGCCAGCTCGTAGCGCAGGTTCAGACCCATGATGCCTACGGTTTTTCCCACGGAGCCGGGGCCCTTGACCACGCCGATGCAGGGCGTTTGGCCCCGGATCAGCCGAACCAGCGCCCGGACAAAGCTGTCATCCAGCAGCTCCGCACCGCCCAGCTCATCCAGCACCGCAAAGGGACGGTTCTCCGCCTGGGTCAGCAGCCGCACGCCCTCCTGGGAGAATACCTCCAGATGGGTCATGGGCTTTTCGCCCGTCATATCCAGAAAACGGGCCTTCTGACCGGAGCCGTCGGCGGCGATCAGGTCAAAGCCCAGAATAGTTCCTTCCGCATCCCGCTCACGCAGGGTGACAAAACCGCCGGCATGGCGGAGCTTTTCCCCCAATGCCCGTTGGATCATTTCGCTTTTGCCGCACCGGTCAGGCCCGGTCAAAAAGAGTCTTTTTTTCATATTGAAGTGCGCGCTCCGTTAACAGATGTATGTTCCGCATTATACAACGGGGGACGGGGTTTGTAAACAGTTCGTTTCCCAATTTAGCGCAAATTTGCGCAACTTCTACGTCGGACACAAAAACCGCCCCCATTTCGGGGGCGGTTTTGGATGGTTTTTTGACGGTTATTCGTGGTGGTTATGGAGCAGCTCGTGGGCCTTGCCCTTGAAGTAGCCGTTGTAGAACAGGTCCATCAGGGGGTTCTCATTGGACTTCTTGATGGCCATGGTGCCGTCGGTGGCGTACAGGCCCTTGGTTCTGGTTTCCGCACGGCGGACCTTGGTGCCGTCGGTGGGCTGACCGCCGCCCATGACACAGCCGCCGGGGCAGGCCATGATCTCGATGAAGTGGTATTCCTTCTCACCGGACTTGACAGATTCCAACACCTTCCGGGCGTTGGCCAGACCGGAGGCTACGCAGATCTTGACCTCGATGCCGTTATAGGGGATGGAGAATTCCTTGATGCCCTGGTCGCCGCGGACGCCGCATTCTGCGATGGCCTCCAGGGTGTGGGGATCATGACCCTCCACCAGACGGCGCAGCACTGCCTCGGTAACACCACCGGTGGCGCCGAAGATTACGCCGCCGCCGGAGCCGATGCCGAAGGGCATATCGCAGGCCTCGCTGGGCATATTCTCGAAGTTGATGCCGGCAGCGTCGATCATGCGGATCAGCTCGGAGGTGGTCAGCACGATGTCGGTGTCCTTTTCGCCGTAGGTGTAGGCATCGGGGCGCTCGGCTTCCATCTTCTTGGCGGTGCAGGGCATGATGGACACAACATAGGTCTTTTTGCCCTTGGCGTTGGCTTCATCCCGGTAGTAGTCCTTCAGAATGGCGGAGAACATCTGCTGGGGAGAGCGGCAGGTGGAAACGTTGGGCTTGAACTCGGGGAACTCGTTCTCCACGAACTTGACCCAGGCAGGACAGCAGGAGGTCAGCAGGGGCAGCTTCTCGCCCTTGGCAACGCGCTCCAGGAACTCGGCGGACTCTTCCATGATGGTCAGGTCAGCGGTGTAGGTGGTATCGAACACCTCGTCAAAGCCCATGCGGTGGAGGGCAGCCACGATCTTGCCCATGGAGTTTTCGCCCTTGGGCAGGCCGAAGGCTTCGCCCACAGCCACACGGACAGCAGGAGCGATCTGGGCCACCACACGGGTGTTCTTGTCGCCCAGCGCCTGCCACACGTCGGTCATGTTGTGGTGGATGGTCAGCGCGCCGGTGGGGCAGACCACACGGCACTGACCGCAGGAAACGCAGTTGGTTTCGGACAGCTTCTTGTTGAAGGCAGGGGAAACGTCAGCGTCGGTGCCGCGATGGGTGAAGCCCAGCACGCCGATGCCCTGGATCTCAGAGCAGACACGGACACAGTTGCCGCAGAGGACACACTTGTTGGGGTCCCGGACGATGGAGGGGGAGGAGAAGTCCACAGGACGCTCTTCCCGGTGGTTGGCAAAGCGGATGGTGTTCACGCCGTGCTGGTAGGCCAGCTTCTGCAGGGTGCATTTGCCGTGCTTGTCGCAGGTGGTGCAGTCCCGGCAGTGGGCGGCCAGCAGCAGCTCAATGATCAGCTTGCGGTGCTTGCGCAGACGCTCGGTGTGGGTGTAGATCACCATGCCGTCCCGGGGCTCCTCGGAGCAGGAGGCAAAGCACCGGCCCCGGTCGTCCTCCACGGTACACAGACGGCAGGCGCCGAATACGGACAGCTCGGGCTGATAGCACAGGGTGGGAACCTCGATGCCAGCCTTGCGGATGATGGTCAGCAGATTTTTTTCATTGGTAAATTCAACTTTTTTACCGTTAATCGTAATAAAGCCCATGGTTTCCCCTCCTTATGCTTCCACGTAGACTGCACCGAAGGCGCAGTTCTCACGGCAGGCGTTGCACTTGATGCAGACGTTGGGATCGATGGTGAAGGGCTGCTTGACCTTGCCGGAGATGGCGTTGACGGGACAGTTCTTGGCGCACTTGGAGCAGCCGATGCACTTGTTGGGATCGATGACATATTTGCGCAGAGCGGTGCACTGCTTGGCCCGGCACTTCTTGTCCACGATGTGCTCCACATACTCGTCCCGGAAGGTCTTCAGAGTGGAGATGACGGGCAGGGGGGCGGACTTGCCCAGGCCGCACAGGGCCATGGTCTTGACCATGGTTGCCAGCTCCTCCAGCTTGTCCAGATCCTCCAGCTCGCCCTGACCATTGACGATCCGCTCCAGGATTTCCAGCATCCGCTTGGTGCCCTCACGGCAGGGAGTACACTTGCCGCAGGACTCTCTCTGGGTGAAGGACATGAAGAATCGGGCGACCTCCACCATACAGGTGTCCTGGCCCATGACCACCATGCCGCCGGAGCCGACGATGGCGTCAAACTTCTTCACGGAGTCGAAGTCCAGAGGCTCGTCCAGGTGCTTCTCGGTCAGACAGCCGCCGGAGGGGCCGCCGATCTGAACGGCCTTGAACTGAGCGCCGTTCTTCAGACCGCCGCCGATGTCGAAGATGATTTCTCTCAGGGTGGAGCCCATGGGAACCTCGATCAGGCCGGTGTTCTCAATGGCGCCGGTGAGGGAGAAGGTCTTGCAGCCGGGGGAACCGGCGGTGCCGATGGAGCGGAACCACTCAGCGCCCTGGAGAATGATCTTGGGGACGTTTGCGTAGGTTTCCACGTTGTTCAGCACGGTGGGCTTTTCCCACAGGCCCTTCTCAACGGTTCTGGGGGGCTTGGTACGGGGCATACCGCGGTTGCCTTCGATGGAGGCGGTCAGAGCGGAGCCTTCGCCGCAGACGAAAGCGCCGGCGCCACGGTTGATATGCAGATGGAAATTGAAATCAGTGCCAAGAATGTTGTCACCCAGCAGACCGGCTTCCTCCAGCTGGGCAATGGCGTTCCGCAGACGGGCAACGGACATGGGGTACTCGGCACGGACGTAGATGTAGCCATGCTCGGCACGGCAGGCATAGCCTGCGATCATCATGCCTTCAATCAGCTTGAAGGGGTCGCCTTCCATAACGGAGCCGTCCATAAATGCGCCGGGGTCGCCCTCGTCGCCGTTGCAGACCACGAAACGCTCCAGCTCCTTCTGACGGGCCACCTGCTTCCACTTTCTGCCGCAGGGGAAACCGCCGCCGCCGCGGCCACGGAGGCCGGAGGCATCCACTTCATTGATCACGTCGTCCCGGGTCATCTCGAACATAGCCTTGCGCAGGGCCTTGAAGCCGCCGGCGGCCAGATACTCGTCCAGAGACTCGGCGTCGAACTTGCCGCAGTTCTCCAGAACGATCCGGGTCTGCTTGGCGATGAAGGGGATCTCGTCGGGCTGGACGAAAACCTCCTCGCCCTTGTGATACAGCAGCCGCTCAATGACCTCGTCGCCCTGGACGGAGAGCTTGAAGATCTCCTCGCAGTCCTCGGGCTGAACCTTGACGTACTGAATGACCTTGTCGCCCTTCTGGATGCGAACCAGGGGGCCCAGCTCACAGAAGCCCTGGCAGCCGGTCTTTTTGACGCCGACGGTCTTGTCCTCGTCGTGGCCGCCGCAGGGAGCGAAAACCAGATTCACGCCGGGCTCGTCCCGGACGATCTGTTCAAAAATCTCATGGATCTTATTGGAACCGGTGGCGATACAGCCGGTGCCGGAGCAGACCAGAATCCGGCAGTCATAACGATTCAGGTCGGTGATCGCCTGCACCGCGGCCTGAGTCAGTTCTTCCACAGTCTTAATCATCAGCCGTTACCTCTCAACTGTTCGATCAATGCCAGGGCCTTTTCGGGGGTCATGGAGGGATAGACCTGCTCGTTGACCATCATGGTGGGGGCCAGACCGCAGGCGCCCAGGCAGGACACCGTTTCAACCGTGAACATCATATCGTCGGTGGTGTGCTTCTTCTTGCTCAGGCCCAGCTCCTTCCACAGCGCCTCCAGCACGGGGGTGGAGTGGCGGACGTGGCAGGCGGTGCCGTCGCAGACCTTGATGACATACTTGCCCTTGGCCTCAAAGGAGAAATTCTCGTAGAAGGTGGCGACAGAATATGCCTTGGTTTCGGTGATGCCAATTTCCTTGGCGACGTAGGTAAGCAGTTCCGCAGGCAGGTAGCGGTACTCTGCCTGAATGTCCTGCATAATGGGGATCAGCGCGGCAGCCTTGCGGCCATAGCGCTCAATGATCTCATCCGTTTTCTGATAATAGGACTGATCCAGCATGGTTGATCTCCTCCTTGTGAATTCGCATAAATGCGCAGCTACATTATAGCACAAGCCTTGGTCAACGTATACAGGAATTTTATCGAATGTATCGATAAAAACGCTTTTTTACCATTTTAACAAAAAACGGCGTCGTTTTTTGGCATCTTGCCATGTTTGCATTTACAAGGGAGATCTCCTTCATTTTGCCGGAGATAATCGAAGCGCAATCGGTTGTTCTCACAAGAAAATGCAACTTAATACTTTTTTCATATCTTTACACTTTTTTTCTTCACAATTTTCCGCTATGATATAGGTACAAAGAACAAAACATCATCCAGGCCGAACCAACGGGCCGGTTTCTAAATACAATACCTATCTTTTTCATTTTTTCCTCTCCTCTTCTTGCAAATCCCCACAGATCCGTCCGGATCTGTGGGTTTTGCATTGCAGCGGCAAAAACCGCGGAAAATTCATAAATTAGATGCAGACAAAGGGGAAAACTTGTGATATACTAAATTAGTCAAGCTATGTAATTTCATCGGCCCGGGGGCTTCCGGGACCGATTGATCTGAAAGGGGGACTTTCCTTTGAAATATTGGCGCGGTTATCTGACCGCCGGCATCTTCGCAGCAATTACCTGGGCGCTGATGGAGTGCGCCAAGCGCTACGGCATCCTGGTGGATATGGTGTATCCCTATGTGACCCGGTCGGTTCAGGGCTTCCTGACCGCATGGACCGGCGGCTTTGACTTCTGCGTGTGGCAGATTGTGGTGCTGATTCTGGGCGTGCTGGTGCTGGCCAGCCTGGTGCTGGTTCTGGTGTTCAAGGGCAGCATTATCCAGTGGACAGGCTGGGTTCTGGCTGTGGTCAGCGTGCTGTTCTGTCTGAATACCGGTATTTACGGTCTGAATTATTACGCAGGCCCCATTGAGGACGACCTCCGGCTGGAGATGCACGACTATACCCAGTACGAGCTGGAGCAGGCCGCCGTCTACTACCGGGACAAGGCCAACGCCATCGCCGTGCAGCTGCCCCGGGATGAAACCGGCATCGTCCGCTACTCCACCTTCGAGGAGCTGGCCCAGCGTGCCGGCAACGGCTTCCGGAATCTGGTCATCGACCGGAGCTTCTCCATCTTCGGCGGCGACTATACCCCTGTGAAGGCTCTGGGCTGGGCGGATATGTATACCTCCATGGGCATCACCGGCTTTACCTGCTTCCTCACCGGCGAGGCGGCGGTGAATCCCCAGATTCCTGCCATTACCCAGCCCTTCACCATCTGCCATGAAATGGCCCACCGGCTCTGCGTCGCCCGGGAGGACGCGGCAAACTTCGCCGCCTACCTGGCCTGCGAGGCTTCCGCCAGCCGGGAATATCAGTATTCCGGCTTCTTCATGGCCTACCGCTACTGCTATACCGCTCTGTACAACGTGGACCCTGCCGCCGCTCTGCGGATTCGGGAGGGCTGCGTCAATGAGCTGCTGTGGGATCTGGATTACTACAGCAACTTCTTCTCCTCCCATCGGGATGAGGAAGCCACCCAGCTTGCTGACACCGTCAACGACACCTATCTGAAGGTCAGCGGCGACGAGGACGGCATTGCCTCCTATGGCGCGGTCTGTGATTACCTGGTGAACTGGTATCTGGCCGAGTTCGCTGCTGAGGAGGAGAAGGAGTATCAGTTCGATCCCTTTGACCCCGAGCAGGTGGATCTGTCCGGCCTGCCCAATTACGTCCCCCAGGAAACGGAGAGTGCCGCGTGAAGAATGTAATGCACCGCACTCTGCTGGCCGGTCTGCCGGAGCTGGGACTGGAGCTGCCCCAGGGTGCCTCTGAGCGGCTGTGCGACTTCGGCTGCGCCGTGGTGGAGCAGAACAAGGTCATGAATCTGACCGCCATCACCGAACCCGAACAGGTGGCCCGGCTCCATCTGCTGGACTGTCTGACGGTGCTGAAATGCGCCGACCTGGCAGGCAAGCGGCTCATCGATGTGGGCTGCGGTGCCGGCTTCCCCGGCGTGCCGCTGAAGATCGCCTGCCCGGAGCTGAAGCTGACCTTGCTTGACTCCCTGGGCAAGCGGATGAACTGGCTGGAAGCCACCCTGCCCGGTCTGGGTGTGGAGGCCGAATATGTTACCGCCCGGGCAGAGGAAGCCGTGGCTGACCGCCGGGAGCAGTACGATTTCGCCACCAGCCGTGCTGTGGCAAGGCTCAACATCCTGCTGGAGCTGACGGCCCCCTATGTGAAGGTGGGCGGCTGTGTGCTGGCCATGAAGGGCAGCGCAGGACGCGAGGAGCTGGCAGAAGCGAAAAACGCCATCAGGCAATTGGGGCTGAAGCTGGAGAAGGCCGAGGTATTCCCCATGGACGGCACCGAGCACATGGTCATCGTCCTGCGCAAGGTTGCCCCCACCCCGGCAAAGTACCCCAGACGCTACGCGAAAATCAAGCAGAGTCCTCTGTAAAGTGTGAAAAGGCCGCCCGTTCGGGCGGCCTTTTGATTTACAATCATCCCACTTTTTCGGCGGTTCTCTGGTCGATGCGCTTCAGGGCGTATTCCATGGAGGAATAGACGCCACCGGTGATCTTGCCCAGATAATTGCCCTCGTACCGGGCCATGGCGGCGTTGATGCGCACCACACGCTGGCCGCCGGCCAGGCTGTCACCGGGCTGGAGAATATAGATGGGGGTATAGCTGTAGCCGGAGATGGTCACTTCACCGGTCACATTGTCCCGGGTCACTTCGATGTCCAGAACGATGGAGTAGTTGGAGCCGGGCTGGCTGCCGTCGCCGTAGAAATCGCCCAGGGACCAGGCGACCAGGGTGTTGTTGGCGGTGTCATGCTCCACGCCCTTGAGCAGATGGGAGTGGGTGCCCAGGATGATGTCCACGCCGTTTTCCAGCATCAAATTCCGGATCTTCTTCTGGGAGGAGCTGATGCCCTCGTTGTATTCGCTGCCCCAGTGGAGCATGGCGATGGTCAGATCCGGCTGTTCCTCTGCCACATTCCGCAGCACCCGGCGGATGCTGTTGGTGTCGATCTCGTCATAGGTGGTGGTGTAGTCGGTGTAGAGCAGGTTCACGCAGTCCCGGCTGCCCTCCGGCAGACCCAGATTGTCCATGCCCTTGGTGAAGCCCACCAGAGCGATCCGCAGACCCTGTACCTCCATAATGGTGTAGCCGCCGGAGGACCGGAAGGCGGAGGAATCGGCAAAGGTGCCCACCGCCTGGATGCCCACAGTATTCAGCGTCTGAATGGTGGACTGGAGGCCCAGCACGCCGGAGCGGATGGAGGCGGAATTGGCGGTCTGCACCGCGTCCACGCCCATGGCCGCCATGGCCTGGGCAAGCTGGAAGGGAGCGGAGCCGGTTTCCGTGCCGTAGCCGTCGCCGCCGAAGGTGCCCTCATAATTCAGCACCGTCAGATCCGCCTGGCTCAGCACCGGGGCCACATCCAGAAAGGCGCTGGTAAAGTCGTAGCCGTACATGGTCAGGGCGGAGGCCACCATCTGATCTGTCACGTTCAGATCGCCAGCCGCAGCAATGTGGATGGTGGTCAGATTCTGGCCGGCCTGGGGCTCCTGGCTTTCCCCCAGGGAAGGGGTTGTGGGCCGGGTCTGGGCAGGCTGGCTGGTCTGGGGCGGCGTGGTTTCTGCGGGGGCAGGGTCATTTCTGGTGAAGCCGATGATCACCAGCGCCACCGCCAGGATCACCAGTCCCGCGGCACCCAGCCGCAGGAACAGGGCCCTGCGCTCACGCTCTGCCTTTTCCCGTTGGGCCTGCCGCTTTTTCCGGAGCGCCCGGCGGCGTTCCAGTTCCTTGTTTACATCTTCTCGTTCCGAGGTCATATATCAAATCCTCCATAGGGGTTCTGAGTCTATCGTAATATCTTATTTTACTACAAAATCTTCCGTTTCTCAAGAGGGAAAATCATGGTCTTGGCGAAGGGAGATTTCTGTGCTATAATGGGAGAAAATCCGACCTGTTTCGTCCCATGGAGGTACTATGAGCCCTGTCCGAAAGAAAATGAATGATCCCATGCTGGCCCTGGTTCAGGGCTTTGCCGCAATTTCTGTCACCGCCGCCGTGCTGGGGCTGGTGCTGTTTCTGTCCGCTCCACGGGACAGCAGGGAGCTGCCTGCGGAACCCACCCAGCCGGTGGCCACCCGGCCTGTGAGCCGGATCCCGGAGAACCCCTACGGCCCGGAGGACTTTACATACGAAAACGGCCTGCTGACCTGCACCGCCGGAGCCGCTCTGCCCGGGGTGGATGTATCTGCCCACCAGGGGGCCGTTGATTGGGAGCTTGTCCGGGAATCCGGAATTCAGTTCGCCATGATCCGTCTGGGCTACCGGGGCTATACCAACGGCGGCATTTATTATGATGAATACGCCCGGGACAATCTCCGGGGCGCCCGGGAGGCCGGACTGGAGATCGGCGCTTATTTCTACTCCCAGGCACTGACCGTGGAGGAGGCCCGGGAGGAAGCCCGGCTGTGCCTGGAGGTTCTGGAGGGGATGCCTCTGGAGCTGCCGGTGGTCTATGACTGGGAATATGTGAGCCAGGAGGCCCGGACGGGCCAGATGGACCGCCAGACCCTGACCGACTGCGCCCGGGCCTTCTGCGATGCCATCGAGGCATCCGGCTACGAGGCCATGATTTATTTCAACCCGGCTCTGACAGAGTCCCTGCTGGATCTGGAAGCGCTGACAGATTATGACTGGTGGCTTGCCATGTACTCAGGCGAGATGACCTTCCCCCACGCGGTGGAGATGTGGCAGTATACCGCCTCCGGCACAATCCCCGGCATCGAAGGGGATGTGGATGTAAATCTGCTGTTTGTGGAAGAAAGTGAATAACTACAGGGGCCGGTCAAAATGATATGCTACCCCTATGAGAGACAGTGAAAAACAAAACTGTCTTTCATAGGGGTGTTTTTTATGCCGCGCAAACAGAAATTGAGTACAGAAGAAAAAGTAAGATTGGTACGGCAATGTCTCGCAGGTGAACTTAGTATCAGGGGTGCAGCTCAGGAGGTGGGGGTTGGGGCGACTTCTGTCCGCAGATGGATCATCGCCTACGAGGCGGAAGGAGCAGAAGCATTTCTACCACATAGTCAAAACCGTGTCTACAGTCCGGAGCTAAAGAAGAAGGCAGTTCAGGAATATCTGTCCGGTCAGGGCAGTCTTGAGAATATCAGTAAAAAATACAAAATCCGCAATCCATGTATTTTCGAAGCATGGCTTAAGGTGTATAATACTCATGGAGATTTCAATTCCGTTAAGCAGTCCGGAGGAGGAAGTTACATGAGACAGACACGCAGTACCACACAGGAAGAGCGGATTCAGATTGCCAGAGAGTGCATTGCATCGGGGAAGAACTACGGAGAGCTGGCAATCAAGTACAATGTCAGTTATCAGCAGGTTCGTACCTGGACACTGCGTTTTGAGGAGTTGGGTGAAGCTGGCCTGGAGGATCGCCGTGGTAAGCGGAAGAAAGACCAGACTCCCAGAACGGAACTTGAGAAAGCGCAGATTGAGATAGAGCAGCTCAAACACAAGCTGTATCTTGCAGAGATGGAGCGTGATCTGCTAAAAAAATTGGACGAGATAGAGAGGAGAGATGCTTATCGCAAGTAAGACAAAGCCATCTCTATACTGCTGTCCGGGAGTGCCACAAGGAAAAGAACTATCCCATTGAAGAAGCTTGTGCACTGCTGCATATCTCACGTTCCGCTTACTACAAGTGGGATTCCGGGAAGCTGAGTGTAAGAACCGCAGAGAACGAAGATATTGCAAAAACAGTAGAGAAAATCCACATGGAAAGCCCGGATAAAGGATATCGCCGGATCAATGACGATTTGCGGCATGATTACGGCATCCATGTCAACGATAAGCGGATTCTGAGAATTTGTCGGAAAAAGGATGTAAAATCCACAATTAAGTACAACAACCGAGGATGTACCCGGCAAGCTAAGAATCCGCAGTATGTTGCGGATAACCGCTTGAACCGTCAGTTTTATGCCCAGCACCCCAATGAAAAATGGCTCACTGATGTTACGGAATTGAAATGGTACGATGGGGTTGAGGTTCACAAGATCTACCTGAGTGCAATCCTTGATCTTTGCGACCGGCGAATTGTTTCCTATGTCATAGGTGACCGCAACGACAATGCTCTTGTATTCAAGACCTTTGACAAGGCTGTAAAAGCAAATCCTGACGCACATCCATTGTTCCATAGCGATCGTGGTTTTCAATACACCAACAGAGCATTTCACCAGAAACTTGAAAAAGCTGGTATGACACAGAGTATGTCCCGGGTTGCAAAATGTATTGACAATGGTCCCATGGAAGGCTTCTGGGGAATCCTGAAACGGGAACGATATTATGGCAGACGGTTTACAAGCCGTGAAGAGCTTGTACATATGATCCGGAGTTACATCTCCTACTACAACAATCGTCGTGTGCAGCGCAATCTGGGCATCCTAACGCCGATGGAGAAGCACCAGCAATGCCTGCTGGCTGCGTAAACACAACTACAGAATATGCCTGGATAGAATATTCTGGCATATTCTGTAGTTACCACGGCACCGCAGTGCCGTGCATCCTAAAAAAGACTTCCGGTAACCCCAAATGAGTCACCGGAAGCAGAAATTTTTATATTATTTCATTGTCCTCTTGACGGGTAGCGGTTCA
>JAFVMW010000001.1 GCA_017506735.1 Oscillospiraceae bacterium
GACTTCCACGGCGAAATGGACTTCAAGGTTGCCGGTACCACCGAGGGTGTCACCGCCATCCAGATGGACCTGAAGAACAAGGGTCTGACCATGGAAATCATCGCAGACGCTCTGGAGCGCTGCCGCGTTGCCCGTCTGGAGATCCTGAACGAGGTCATGCTGCCCTGCATCGCTGAGCCCCGTGCTGAGGTTTCCGAGTACGCACCCAAGATGATCAGCATGAAGATCCCCGTGGACAAGATCCGCGAGGTCATCGGCTCCGGCGGCAAGACCATCCAGAAGATCTGCGCCGACACCGGTGCCAAGGTGGACATCGAGGACGACGGTTCCGTGTTCATCTCCGCTGTGGATTCCGCCGCTGCTTACGCCGCCAAGAAGATGGTGGACGACATCTGCTTCGTTCCCGAGGTTGGCAAGCTGTACTACGGCAAGGTTGTCCGCATCCTGCCCATCGGTGCCTTCGTTGAGATCGCTCCCGGCCACGACGGCATGGTTCACATCTCCAAGCTGGAGAACCGCCGTGTTGAGAAGGTCGAGGATGTTCTGAATCTGGGCGACTACACCTGGGTCAAGTTCATGGGCTTCGACGAGAAGGGCCGCGCCAACTTCAGCCGCCGTGACGCGCTGAAGGAAATGGCTGGCAACAACTAATCAATAACAGCCAAGTGCCTGTCCGGATTTCGGGCAGGCACTTTTTGAATCTGGCTCCCCTTGGAGGGGAGCTGTCAGCGCAGCTGACTGAGGGGTGAAAGCGGACGATACCTTTCACCCTTCCGACTTCGCTTCGCTCAGCCACCTTCCCTCAAGGGAAGACTTATGGGAGGTCACTATGAAAAACGTTCAAATACTCTGGGACTATATGCACCTGAATCAGCCGTTGGAACAGGCCGATGTGATTGTGGGCTTCGGCTGTTATGACGAGGATATCCCCCGGCGGTGCGCGGAGCTGTACCACGCCGGTTTTGCGCCCTGCGTTGCCTTCTCCGGCGGTCTGGGCCGGAATACCTCCGACCTGTGGACAAAATCCGAGGCAGAGCGCTTCGCCGCCATCGCCATGGCCTGCGGTGTGCCGGAAAACCGGATTATTTTGGAAAACAAATCCACCAATTCCGCCGAAAATCTTCTGTTTACCCCCAAAGTCCTGGCAGAACAGGGCGTCCGGGCGAAAAAGATCATCGCCGTTCACAAGCCCTACATGGAGCGCAGACTGTGGAGTGCCATGCAGGTCTACTGGCCGGATGTGGAGGCTATCTATACGTCACCTCAGGTGACCCTGGAGGAGCACATCCGTCACGCAGAAGCTGCCGGAATGAACCGGAAAGGGGTCATCGAAACCATTGTGGGCGACATCCAGCGGATGGAGCTGTACGCAAAGAAGGGCTACCAGGTTCCCGTGGAGATTCCCGAAACCGTCCGGGAGGCCTTCCGCAGCCTTGTGGAGCAGGGCTATACGGGGCAGCTGGCAAAATAAGGAACACCCTCTCCGATTTGGAGAGGGTGCAAAATTATGTCAACCGTTCTTCTTTTTCTTCAGCAGCACCACAGCAGTGACTACCACGCACAGCACCGCGCCGCCGCCGATGAGGATGGGCATGGGGGAGGAGCCGGGCTTGATCTCAGCCTGGGGAAGGGGAGGCAGTGGCTCGGTGATTTCCACTTCCGGGGAACCATTGGGGTAGAGGGTGGCGAAATCGGCGGTGGGATCACTTACGCAGAGCCACACGTCCCGGAAACCCATGTGATAGCCAACATAGCCCCATCTGTGGCCCTGGGCATCGATGTAAATAACATCGTAAGCAGGAAGGTAATCCGCATTGTCGCCTGCCTCCCAGGAATCGCAGTAGTCGCTGCCGGGATAGTTCCAGAAGTAGATTACCTGCCCCAGATAGGAATCATCCAGATACAGCCACTTGTCCAGATACTGGAACTGGTCGCCATAGTCCTCCGCGAAGGAGATATGGTCATACTGCAGGGCCATATAGGCCATGGGAACCCAGCCCATGATCGCGTTTGCATCTGGGACATAATGCTCAAGATAGCCCCACAGGATGCCATCTTCGTCCGTCCAGGTGTAGTACACATGGGAGCCTTCGCCTTCGGACAGCTTGCCCTCCACCTTGCCGGATTTGGGACTTTCGTACACAGTTACCTCCGTCCGGGCCACATAGCCCCGGCGGACTTCGGTGCATTCCTGCCAGTGCCCGTCCAAAAATGAATCCTCAGGAATGTAGATCACATCCGCATAGACCGCAGGCGTCATGGACAGAATCAGCACCAGGGCAAGCAGCAGATTAACCAGCTTTTTCATTCTTCGCAGCCTCCTTCTTCTTTTCACGCAGAACCGCCAGGGTAAAGAGAACGCACAGCACCACGCCGATGCCAGTGATCACCCGGGCGGCGGTGAAGCCGGGCCGGATCTCAAACCGGGGCAGGGGCGGCAGCTCTTCTTCTGGGGCCATCTGGGGCGCACCGTTGGGGTAGAGGGTTTCAAAGTCCGCGGTGGGGTCAGAAAGGCAGATCCAGAAATCGGAAAAGCTCCAAGTATAGTTTATATTACACCAATCTAGACCACTGTCGTCAGTGTACAGGATACCGTAACAGGGCAGACTTTCCGGATCGTTGTCAAGGGTCCATGTGAAGCTGCTTTCACTGCAGGGATAGCTCCACAATCGGATTTCCTGGCCCAGGAAGGCTTCGTCCAGATACGCCCAGCCATCCAGATGGCGGAACTGATCGCCGTAATCCTCCTCGAAGGCAAGGCTGTCATAGTCGCGCTTCATATACGCCATGGGAATCCAGCCGGAGAACTGCTCCGTTTCGATGCAGCCCCATTTGTGCAGCAGGGCATCGGTCCAGATACAGTAAACATAGACAGAATCTCCCTCGGACAGTGTGCCTACCACCCGATTGGTGCCGGGGTCGTCATAGACCTTCACTTCTGTCCGGGCGATGTAGCCCCGATTCTCCCGGTCGCAGACGTGCTTGTCCAGAAAATCGTCATCGGGGACGTAGATCACATCCGCATAGACCGCAGGCGTCATGGACAGAATCAGCACCAGGGCAAGCAACAAATTCACAAGCCGCTTCATGTTTCTTCCTCTTCCTTCGTTTCCTTCTTTATGATCAGAATGCCAGCTGTCACGGGCACCGCCAGCACAATGGCCAGCACCAGAAACCGGTATTCCTCCAGCTCCATGAGAAAATACTCTATGGGGGTTAAGATAATGTCCAGATTTGCCATGAAAGATCCTCCTTATTTCGTTTCCTGCTCCATTTTCTTCTTCTTTTTCTTCAGGATCACAATGGTGGAAACCACCACGGCAATCACCGCCAGAACCAGCCACCAGTATTTGACCGCGTAGAACACAAAGATCATGGGGCCAATGATCACATCAAGATTCATCATCGACTGTCACCTCGCTTGTATCCGTATGATTTTCTTTTAACTGCTGCTCCTTCTTTTTCTTGCGTCTCAACAAGAGGATTGTTGTACCTACCACAATCAGCAGCACGGCAAGCAGCACAGGCCAATAAACGTATGCGAATAAAACCACATAATAGCCGGGAAACCAGATCATATCCAGATTTGCCATAAGAAAACCTCCTCAAAGCATTTGCAACACCACACCCAGTCCCCAGCTTACACCGTTGGCCGCCAGGGAAAGCAGGAAGGGGTGTTTGATTTTGAATTGACGGTATATATAACATTCAATTATGACAACCAGAATTTCCACTGGGATCTGGGGAATACCAACGGAGGTATGGAGAAACACCGCCGCCGGATTGGTCAGCAGATTCACAAGGAACGCAAGCTCCAGAGCGTCCCGGCTCCGCAGTCCCCAGGCGTAACAGATGGGCAGCTCAATGACCAGCGTCAGCAGAAAGGACATTCCATACATTATAATAATAAGACTCATTTGTCACCTCTCCAGACCACCGGGGCCAGCAGAGCAAGGGAAACAAGACTGCCGATCACGCCGCCCACCGGCAGGCTCCAGCCGAAATACACCGGCAGGAAGCCCAGAAACAGCCCGAAGGTCAGCAATCCGAAGGAGAAGCCCGGCAGCTCCGGGAACCGGAGCCAAAGCTGATACAGGGTGATGGGCATGGTCATGTTGAAGAAGAACAGGGCCGCCAGGCCAACCGCCGGCTGTTCCCCGAAGCCGTAGCACACCGCCGCCAGTACCAGAGAAACCAGCGCGGTGTTCCCGGCCCCGAACCGGGCGGAAGCAATGCCGCCGGCCATTTTGCCCAGCACCACCGCCAGTACCGCCAGAAGCCCCATGAAAAATCCGGATTTCCAGGAAAATACCACCGCCATGCCCACATAGGACCGGAGGATTACCACCAGAAAGCAGCACAGCAGGGGCAGGAGCGTATTTCCTCCGATGCCCGTTCCGTTCACAGGCTCCAACGCCGGAACCCGAAGGGAAAGCAGTGCAAAGACCGCCATCACAAGGATCAGCAGAATAGTGATGTCAACTGTCCCGGCCAACTGTCCGCCCAGGTATAGGCCCAGCGCCCCGGGGGCCACGAAGATGCCCAGGGCTTTGCCCTTCCAGCCCCGTGCATGATCCTCCCGGATCACATCCACGCCGCCGCCCACATGGAATGCCGCGTTGCCCAGACCTAGGATGGCAGGGTGGGTGAAGCATCCAATTGCAGTTAACATAACGCCGACAGCAGCGGTGCGTCCGGGGAGCTTCTTCCACCGGTCCGCGCAGCTGTCCAGCATTGCGCCCAGGGGCATTTGCAGGGCAAAGGCACAGAAGTTGTAAATCAGTGCGTCCGGCATCAGCCCCTCATAGGCCCACCGATACATGGCATGGGCGCAGGCGAAGTCCACCAGAAAGTGGAGGACGGAATAGAAAAACGAAGCCATGGCATACCTCCTCTCTGTGTATAGCATAATGGAAAATGCCCCCAAAGACAAGCATTTAGGGGCATTTTTAAGAATTATTCAGATTTAGGTGGTGGGATCGGAGATCATAATGTCGATGATTTCCTTGTCGGTGTGGGCCATGCCGATCCGGGCGAGCCTGCCCACATTGCGGATGGTGTTCTCCACGCCCTTGGTCACGATGCCGTCGCCGCCGTAGAACTGGCTGCCCTGACGGAACATCTCCATGCCCAGAAGTCCACCCTCCACAGCGGAGGCGATCTTGGCGGCACAGCTGGACTTTGCGCCGTCGCAGATGATGCCCGAGTCGATGGCCAGGGCGTTGACGATGGTGTGGGCGATCTCCCGTTCCTTGCCGCCGTAGAGGTAAGTAATGCCTGCGCCTGCGCCCACGCCTGCGCTGATGGCACCGCAGTAGGCGGACAGCCGGCCGATGCCGGTTTTCAGATGGGTGGTGATCAGATTGGACACCACCAGGGCCCGATAGCGCATTTCGTCGCTGACCCCCAGCTCCCCGGCGTAGACGATGACGGGGACGGAGCAGGTGATGCCCTGGTTGCCGGAGCCGGAATTGATGACCACCGGCAGGCTGCAGCCGTTCATTCGGGCATCGGAAGCGGCGGCGGCGTAGGCCTTGGCCCGGATGTGGACAGAATTGCCGTAGCTTCGCAGCAGCACCTGACCGATCCGGGCACCGTAATTGCCCTCAAGACCGGCTTTGGCAATGGCCATGTTGTAGCTGATCTGCCGGTCCAGCAGCTCCTTCACATCGTCGATGTTCACGGTATCCGCAAATTCCACGATGGAGGCGATGTTCAGCAGCTCCCGGTCGGTGGCGTAGTTCTGACCGGCCTCCACATAGGCAACATCTGTCAGCACTTCGCCGTTTTTCTCCACACGGATGATATTGGTGTGGAAGCCTGCGATCCGGCACCGGGCGGTATCCTCCCCTGCGGAGAGGAGAATGTCAATGTCAAAAATGTAGCCGGAGTCGGACTCCTCCACGGTAAAGTCCGCGGACTTCATGTAGGCGGCAATCTGGCCGTGCTGGGCCTGGGTGACCTCGGCGATGACCTCCAGCTGCCGATCAGCGTCACCGGCCACGATGCCTGCGGCAGCGGCGGCGGCCAGACCTCTCAGTCCGCCGGTGTTGGGAACCACCACGCTTTTCACGTTCTTGATGATGTTGCCGCTGACCCGGATGGTTACGGCTTCGGGCTTCCGGCCCAGCTCCCGGGCGGCTACCGCGGCGGCGTAGGCCACGGCGATGGGCTCGGTGCAGCCCATGGCGGGAAGAAGCTCCTCTTTCATAATATCCACATAGGCGCTGTACAGACTCTGCTCCATGTCGGTTCTCCTTTTTCTGTCGAAATACTACCCCAATTATCTGGGATGAAGGGCGGAATGTCAACAGAAAAGTAAAAAAGATGTCATTGCGAGGAGGGGCAGAGCCCCGACGCGGCAATCCCCTCCGGATTTCAGGAAACCTAAGGGGATTGCCACACCAGTCTGCGGACTGGTTCGCAATGACATCATAGTTTTGACTTTTCCGAAAATTACTTGGTCAGCAGCTCGGCGATCTGGATGCAGTTGGTGGCAGCGCCCTTGCGGACCTGGTCGCCGCAGCACCACAGGCACAGGCCGTTGGGATCGGTCAGGTCGGGACGGATACGGCCAACGTAGACGATATCCTGGCCGCTGGTGTCCAGAGGCATGGGATACTGCTTGTTGCCCAGGTCATCCACCAGCTTCACGCCGGGAGCCTTTGCCAGCACTTCCCGGGCCTCCTCCACGGAAACGGGACGGTCGAAGTGGAGCTGGACGGAAATGGAGTGGCTGCGCATAACGGGAACACGGACGCAGGTGCAGGAGACATTCAGCTCGGGCAGGTGCATGATCTTCCGGCCCTCGTAGTGCAGCTTCATCTCCTCAGAGGTGTAGCCCTGCTCCTGCTCGCCGCCGATCTGGGGAATCAGGTTGTAGGCGATCTGGTAGGCGAAGGTCTTGACCTCGGCAGGCTTGCCCTCCAGCAGGGCAGCGATCTGGTTCTCCAGCTCAGCCATACCGGCAACACCGGCGCCGGAAACAGCCTGGTAGGTGGAGGCGACCATGCTCTTGATGGGAGCGATGGAATTCAGCGCGTTGACAGCGGTGCAGGTGATGATGGTGGAGCAGTTGGGGTTGGAGATGATGCCCTTGTTCAGCTTTGCGTCCCCGGGGTTGATTTCGGGAACCACCAGGGGCACATCGGGGTTCAGACGGAAGGCGGAGCTGTTGTCCACGAACACAGCGCCGGCAGCCACGATGGCAGGAGCCCACTTCTCAGCGATGTCATTCTCAGCAGCGCCCAGAACGATGTCCACGCCCTGGAAGGCCTGGGCGGAAACCTCCTGGATGGTGACTTCCTCGCCCTTGAAGGTGAGCTTCTTGCCTGCGCTCCGGGCGGAAGCCAGGGGAACCAGCTTGCCAACGGGGAAATTGCGCTCTGCCAGAATCTTGATCATTTCCTGTCCCACAGCGCCGGTTGCGCCCAGAACAGCAACAGTATAAGTTTTCATAGTGATTACCTCCAATTGATCGTACCATCCCAAATGGATGGCCGTAGGGGTCGGCGTCCTCGACGACCCGTGCCGCGTAAGCGGCAATCTATCGATTGCCGAGCGGGACGTCCGGGAGGCCGTCCCCTACATCGGCTTTTTCAGATTGATTACTTTGCGAAGCTGTTATACAGCACCTGGATTGCCTTGTTGAAGTTCTTGTTCTCCACGCCGAAGATGATGTTCAACTCGTCGGGGCTCTGGGTGATGAAGCGGATATTGATGTCGGACTTGCCCAGAGCGGCAAAGATCTTGCCGGAGATGCCGGGACGGTTGGCCATCTGGCGGCCAACAGCGGCGACCACGGCGATTTCGTCGAACACGGTCAGGGTGTCGGGACGGATATCCTGCTGCACATCGGCAAGCAGGGCATAGCGGCAGCGGTCCAGCTCGTCGGTTTCCACCACGATGGAAACGTTGTCGATGCCGTTGGGAACGTAGACAACGGAGATCTGATGCCGCTCATACACGGACAGAATCCGGCGCAGCAGGCCGACCTCGTTGGACAGGCCGCGCTTGGACAGATGGACGATGGAGAAATTCTTCTTGCCGGTGATGCCGGTGATGAACCGCTCGGAGTCTCCGCTGGTCAGGAACTTCTCCTGGATGATGGTGCCGGGATGATCGGGCTCATTGGTGTTGCGGATGTTCAGAGGGATGTTCTTTTCCCGGACGGGGAAGATGGTGTCCTCGTGGAGCACCTGGGCGCCGGAGTAGGAAAGCTCTCTGAGCTCGTCATAGGTCACTTCGGGGATGGTCTGGGGATTCTCGACGATCCGGGGGTCTGCCATCAGAAGGCCGGAAACGTCGGTCCAGTTCTCGTAGACGGAGGCGTTCAGTGCCGCGGCGGCCAGTGCGCCGGTGATGTCGCTGCCGCCCCGGGAGAAGGTCTTGATGGCACCGTTGGGCATCACACCGTAGAAGCCGGGAGTAACCACGCCGCTGCCCTTGGCCACACGGCGGAAGGCTTCATAGGTAGCCCGCTTGTCAACGCTGCCGTCCAGATTGAACTTGACCCACTCGGTGGCATCCACGAACTTGTAGCCCAGGAAGGCGGCGATGAGCTTGGCGGAGAAATACTCGCCCCGGCTGACCAGTTCATCCTGGCTGACCTTCTTGGCATCCAGACGGGCCTTCAGCTCCGCAAATTCCCCTTCCAGATCCACGTTCAGCTTCAGCTTATCCCGGACCTCCAGATAACGGGAGGTGATCATGTTGAACACGCCGGAGCAATCCACACCATACTGGGTGTGGGCATGGCACAGATAGAGCAGATCGGTGATCTTGTGATCAGCGCTGTAGCGCTTGCCGGCGGCGGAAACCACCACAACCTTACGGGCAGGATCGGACAGGACGATCTCTTTTACTTTTCGGTACTGGCCGGCGTCCGCCATGGAGGAGCCGCCAAATTTCGTTACTTTCAGCACTTAATTATTCCTTCCTTTCAGGCAAGAGAAGCCATAAATACGTCAGGATGCTCAGCGCACCAGGCGTGCATTTCGGATACGGAAACAGGGGAGGTGATCACGCCTTCACCCCAGTGATCGGCGGTGACAGAATCCAGCCAGGCATCGCTTGCGCCCCGGACGTAGAAGCAGAGCTTGCCGTCGTTGCACACATTGACCTTGCCGGTGCAGATGCTGTAGAAGCCGTTGCCTCTGGTCAGATCCACGCAGTCCTGCAATACATTATACGCAGTGGGGTAGCGGCCTGCGCCCTGGCCGTACAGACTCATGCGGCCGCAGGAGGAACCCTCAAAGGTGATCAGATTGAAGTTGGCAGGCACATTTGCCTCCAGATCGGTGACGGGGAAGAGCTTGGGCTGGACATAGGCGGAGATCACGCCGTTTTCCATCTCGCCGGTGGAAACCAGACGGCAGGCTCTGCCGTGCTCGGCGAAGGCTGCGATGTCGATGGCCTTGATGTTTCGGATACCGGCGGCAGGAACCTGACTCTGCTCCAGGCTGACACCCCAGGCCACATTGCAGGAGATCAGCAGCTTGTTCCAGGTGTCAATGCCGTCCACGTCGGTGGAGGGGTTGGCCTCGGCATAGCCCAGGGCCTGGGCCTGCTTCAGAGCATCGGAATAGGTCAGACCGTTGCGGGTCATGTTGTCCAGGATGTAGTTGCAGGTGCCGTTCATGATGCCGCCCAGCTTGACCACGGTCTCGCAGCGGCGGACGCGCTCCAGCTCACTCAGCCAGCAGATGCCGCCGCCCACAGCAGCGGTGCAGCGGAACAGCACGCCCTTCTCCTGCACCAGAGGCAGCAGCTCGTCATAGAAGGCAGCTACCAGAGCCTTGTTGGAGGTGACCACATTCTTGCCGGCCTCAATGGCTGCCTTGACAAAGTCCCATGCAGGATGCAGACCGCCCATGGCTTCCACCACGGTGTCCACCTCAGGATCAGACAGAATGTCGTTAATATTTCGGGTCACATTGACGCCGGGAAGGGTGATGTCTTCCAGGCAGATCACATGGCCCACCTTCATATCAGAACGGGAAAGGGTCAGCTCATAGAAGCCGCGGCCGACAACACCAAATCCCAAAAGACCGATTTTCATAGTGGAATCCTCCAAACCTCTTGTTCTTGCTTAAAGCATAATGCACAAATGTATTTCTGAAAAAGACACTTGCTTTTTTGACGGGAACAGTATATCATATAGCTACTCAAATTTCAAGCGTTTGAAAGGCCACAGAAATTTTCAGCCACCCAGACAAAAACTGTGCATCTTTCACCAAAAATTTGTTGGAAATGAATGAACGGAGGAATCCCCAATGAATTATCGATCCACCCGCGGCAGCGCTGCCGTGGTCAATTCCGCCCAGGCGGTGGTCAAGGGCCTTGCTGAAGACGGCGGCCTGTATATGATGGAAGCCCTGCCCGAATTCGACGCGAAGGCCTGTCTTGCCAAGTCCACCAAGGACATGGCAAAGCAGATCCTGGGTACTCTGCTGCCGGATATTCCCGATATGGATACCCTGGTGGAGCGGGCCTACACCGGCAAATTCCAGACCGAGGAGCTGACCCCCACCGTCTGCGTGGGCGATTTCACGGTGCTGGAGCTGTTCCGGGGCCCCACTTCCGCCTTTAAGGATGTGGCTCTGTGCATGCTGCCCCAGCTGCTCACTGCCGCCAAGGCCACCCAGGGTATGGAAGAGGATATCCTGATCCTCACCGCCACCTCCGGCGACACCGGAAAGGCCGCTCTGGCAGGCTTCGCCGACGTTCCCGGCGTTGGCATCTGCGTGTTCTATCCCAACGGCGGTGTTTCCGCCGTCCAGCGTGCCCAGATGGTGACCCAGCCTGGCAATAACGTCCGGGTCTATGCGGTTGAGGGCAACTTTGACGATGCCCAGACCGGTGTCAAGACCATTTTTAACGCCTGCGCCGACGGCAAGCTGCTGGAAGGCAAGCCCTTCCGGCTGTCCTCCGCCAACTCCATCAACATCGGCCGTCTGGCACCCCAGATCACCTACTATTTTAAGGCATATAAGGATCTGATGGACCGGGGACAGATCACCTTCGGCGACGAGGTGAACTTCTGCGTTCCCACCGGCAATTTCGGCGACATTCTGGCAGGCTACCTGGCAAAGCTGCTGGGTCTGCCCGTGGGCCGTCTGATCTGCGCCTCCAATGCCAACAACGTCCTCACCGATTTCATCCGCACCGGTACTTATGACCGCCGCCGTCCCCTGCACAAGACCGATTCTCCCTCCATGGATATTCTGGTGTCCTCCAATCTGGAGCGTCTGCTGTACCTGCTGTCCGGTCAGAACGCCGGGCTGGTGGCAGAGCTGATGGGCAAGCTGACCACCGACGGCAGCTACACTGTCCCTGAAGAGTTGAAGGCCGCCATTGAAGAGGGCTTCTGGGCTGACTACGCCGGTGACGCGGAAACCGCCGACACCATGCGCCTGGTCTGGGAGAAGTACGGCTACCTCTGCGATCCTCACACCGCTGTGGGCTGGTATGTGGCGGAACATTATGTCAACCAGACCGGCGACCATCGCCCCATGGTGGTGCTGTCCACCGCATCTCCCTACAAGTTCCCCTCCGCCGTCCTGTCCGCCATCGGCGGCGATACCTCCGGCGACGAGTTCGACCAGATGGATCGGCTCAGCGCCCTTACCGGCGTGGCCATCCCCGGCAACCTGTCCGGCCTGAAGGAGCTGCCCGAGCGTCACACCGGCGTCATCGCCAAGGAGGATATGCTGGCCACTGTTCTGAACGACAAGTGATTCTGTGAAAAACGCAGGATTACAGAAGCTTAGAATATATACAGTCTTGCTGATTATGGCGATCTTACTCCCTCTGTTAGGTGCAGTGAACCTGTTCGCCAGAATCCCGCCTGGGGAAATGATCGCACCTGCCGAAGGTGTGCCAGTGGTAACGACAAGCCGGAAGAAACCAATATACAATGAGATTACACAGGTTGTGGCGGACGAAGACTGCATATATGTACTCTACGATAGAATTCATACAGTTCAGGCATTATCATATGAAGGAGAATGGTTGTATTCTGTGGGGATATTTGCCTATCCAAACGGCAAAACCAACATTGCGGTACAGGATGGAAAACTGTGGATCTGCGACCGCAAAGGGAATCTGTATGCTTTTCGGAAGGGAGAGTTTCAGTCGTTTTTTCCATCGGAGGATTGCCGGGAGCTGCGGCAGAGTATTCCGCTGGGAAAATGGGATGAACGCTTTTCGATTCGGAATGGCGATCTGTGGGTGACTGCGGAAGCGGAGAAGTGTCTGCTTGATCGGCCGTTCTGGGTAGGATTGCTTCAGAACAATCTCAGTTGGCATTTGATGGCTGGACTGGTGATTGGAGCAGTGATTCTGATTCATATTCCATGCCCCAATAATAAGGTTCGTTCAGGCGAGAAGAACGAAAACATTGCAGGAGAATAACCATGAAAAAAGTAACCATCCGCGTCCCTGCCACCACTGCCAACCTTGGCCCGGGCTTTGATGCCTTCGGCTGTGCTCTGGGACTGTATACCGACGTGACCTTCGAGGAAACCCCCTTCGGTCTGGAGATCACCGGCTGCGACGAGGCATACGCCGGCCCTGACAATCTGGCCTATACCTCCTTCTGCGCCGTGATGGCTTCTCTCAGTGAGGAGGTCAAGGGCGTGAAGATCCACATCGATGCCCAGATCCCCATCGCCCGGGGCCTGGGCAGCTCGGCGGCATTGCTGGTCGCCGGTGCCATGGGAGCCAACGTGCTCCACGGCAACAAAATGTCCACCCAGGGCCTTCTGAACATTACCAACGCCATGGAGGGCCACCCGGACAATCTGGCCCCGGCCTTCTACGGCGGCCTGACTGCCTCCATGGTGGACAACGGCCTGCCGGTGACGGTGAATTTCCCCCTCCATCCGGACTGGGAGATCATTGCCCTGATCCCGGATTTCGATCTGCCCACCGCCAAGTCCCGTTCCGTCCTGCCCACCCAGGTCAGCCGGGCGGACGCGATTTATAATGTAGCCCACGGTGCCATGGTGCTGAAGGCCTTTGAGCTGGGCGACGAGAAGCTGATGCGCAACGGTATGCAGGACAAGCTCCACCAGAATTACCGCCGCCATCTCATCGAGGATTACGACCGGATCGAGGCCATGATCCGCACCACCGGTGCGGCCTTCTGCCTGTCCGGCGCAGGTCCCACCTTGCTCTGCATCACCCGGAATAAGAATCTGCGGCAGCTTCTGGAAGAAAAACTGCCGAAAATCACCAAAGCCAACTGGCAGGTCATGCCGCTCCACGTGGAATTCCAGGGCGCAAGGATCATTGCGGAGGAATAAAAAATAGCTGTCATTCCGAGATGAGCGCGCTTATCTCAAAATGACAGCTTTTTGTACATGGTTACCTTCGTGGGACCGCTCCGTTTCCATATCCTGCGGCGGCGCATCAAGGATCCCCTCAGAGGGGAGCTGTCAGCGAAGCTGACTGAGGGGTGAGAGGCTGAAACCAGTTCCACCTATAGTCGATGGGTTTCACCCCTCCGGCCCTGTGGGCCACCTCCCCTCGAAGGGGAGGCTTTTTTATTTTTTTGAAGGCATCTGGGACAGAATCACACCGGCGAAGACCAGGGCGCAGCCCGTCAGCTCCACGGGGGACAGGCCCTGTCCCAGCAGAATCCAGCCGGACAGCACCGCGAACACGGATTCCAGACTCATAATCAGAGAAGCCGGGGCAGGCTCCAGATGCTGCTGGCCCAGAATTTGCAGCGAGAAGGCCACAGCCGAGGACAGCACACCGGTGTACAGCAGGGGAACGGCGCAGGCCAGAATGCTTGACAGCAGGGGCGTTTCCAGCAGGAGCATCATCACGCCCGACAGCACCGCGTTTACCAGGAACTGGACAAAATTCAGCCGCAGACCCTCCAGCTGCTTTCCCAGCTTGTCCACCAGCAGAATCTGTACCGCGAACATGGCGGCGCAGCCCATCAGCAGCAGATCACCCACATTCACAGAGCTGACGCCCACGGCACTGAGCAGGTACAGACCGCCCACCGCCAGCGCCACGCTGATCCACACGTTCAGCCCAGCCTTTTCTCCCAGGAACAGGCTGAATACGGGAACCAGCACGATGTACATGGCGGTAATGAAGCCGGCCTTGCCCGGGTCGGTGTAAACAAGGCCCACCTGCTGCAATCCCGAGGCCATGCACAGGGCAATGCCGCAGAGCAGGCCGGTTTTCCACAGCTTGGGGTCCGTCCACCGGGCCTTGAATTCGGCGGTGTCCACTTTGCCCCGTTCCATGAGCCAGATCACCGGGAACAATGCCACGATGGCAATGAAGCTGCGAACCGTCTGAAAGGTAAAGGGTTCGATAAAATCCATGCCCACGCTCTGGGCAACAAAGGCCGAGCCCCAGATCATGGTGCCAATGAGCAGCTGAATGCTGCCCTTGAGTTTCTGTTTCATAAAAATCACCGTGGGCTAATGTAGCATATCCAGGGGGAAAAATCAAGATGGTTGCAATTGCAATTATTTCTGTACCATGATATAATGTGCTAAAACTTATGATGGAGGTATCATTATGGAACAAGTCCGTTACACCAGCCGGGATCAGATTCCGCTGGAATATCGCTGGGCCACCGAGGATCTGTATCCCAGTGACCAGGCATGGCAGGAGGACCTGGAGGTTCTGAAGCAGAAGGGTGAGGCCCTGGCTGCCTTTGCCGGCACTCTGGGCCGGGATGCCCAGACCCTGCTTGCCTACCTGACCGGCATGGAGGAAACCGACATTCTCATCAACCGTCTGGCAGGCTACGCCGGCCGCTGCGGCGATGTGGATACCCGGAACAGCACTTATCAGCTGATGATGGGCTCCTTCCGGGGCACCATGGTCAAGCTGGCCTCCGGATGCAGCTTTGAAACCCCGGAGACTATGGCCATCCCCGATGAAACCCTGGACCGGTTCTACGCCGAGTGCCCCGGCCTGGAGCGCTACCGCCGGTATCTCACCGATTCCCGGCGGAAGAAGGCACATGTGCTGTCCGTGGAGATGGAGCAGATGCTGGCCGCTTCCAGAGCCATGGCAGAGACACCCAATCAGGTGTTCAATATGTTCTCCAACGCAGATATGAAGTACCCCGACGCCCTGGATTCTGAGGGCAAGGCCCACAGCGTCACCAGCGGCTCCCTGGGTGTTCTGCTGGCAAGTCCCGACCGGGTTCTGCGGAAGAACGCCTTTGAATCCATGTACCATACCGTGGCAGCCTTCAAGAACACCTCTGCCGCCATCTCCAACGGTCAGATGCAGCAGCTGAAGTTCTACGCCGACGCCCGGAAGTATCCCACCACCCTGGACGCTGCCCTGTCCCGGACCAATGTGCCCACGGAGGTTTACCATAATCTGATCGCCGCCGTCCATGCCAATATGGACAAGATGCACCGCTATGTGTCCCTGCGGAAAAAGCTCCTGGGTCTTGAGGAGCTTCATATGTACGACATCTATGCCAAGCTGGTGCCCGGCGTGGATCGGTATATCTCCATCGAGGAAGCCAAGGAAACGGTCTATGCGGCGCTGGCCCCTCTGGGGGAAGAGTACCGGGCCATTCTGAAAAAGGGCTTCGAAAGCCGGTGGCTGGATGTGTATGAAACCCCCGGCAAGCGTTCCGGAGCATACTCCGCCAGTTCCGCGGTTCATCCCTATGTGCTGCTGAACCACAACGGCTCCCTGCGCAGCCAGTTCACCCTGGCCCATGAGATGGGCCACGCCCTCCATTCCTACTATTCGAGCCGGAAGCAGAATCCTGTGGATGAGCATTACGTCATCTTTGTGGCAGAGGTGGCCTCCACCTGCAACGAGGCCCTGCTGATGGATTACCTTCTGAAGCGCACTACCGACAAGGCAGAGCGTGCCTTCCTTCTGAACCATTTCCTGGAGCAGTTCAAGGGCACACTGTATCGCCAGACCATGTTCGCCGAGTTTGAGCTGCTGATGAACCGTCTGGTGGCCTCCGGCATCCCCCTGACTGCCGACTGGCTGTGCAAGGAGTATAAGGCTCTGAACGAGGCCTACTTCGGCCCGGATATGGTGGTGGATGAGGAGATCGCTGTGGAATGGGCCAGAATTCCCCATCTGTTCATGAATTACTATGTGTTCCAGTACGCCACCGGCTATTCCGCCGCCATCGCCCTGAGCCAGAAGATCCTCTCCGAGGGCGCTCCCGCGGTGGAGAAGTACCTGAACTTCCTGTCCTCCGGCTGCACCAAGCCCCCTGTGGAGCTGCTGAAGGATGCCGGTGTGGATATGTCCACCCCCGAGCCCATCAATCAGGCGCTGGAGCTGTTTGACCGCCTGCTGGGCGAGATGGAAGATCTGATGGCTGAATTATGATGGAAAAAGAGATCTTTCTGCCCACCCTCCACTGGTTCGCCATGACCAACACCTTTTCCGGCTCCTGGGGAGAGTTCCGGTTTATGGCAAAGCCCAACGTGATCATGGCCACTCCCAAGGAGGTGGATTTTGACCAGTCCACCATCGACTGCGAATTCTGGCACGGCAAGCTGTGCTATGAGCTGTCCGAAATGGAGGGCAAGGAAACCTTCCCCCTGACCGAGGAAGGCCGCCAGAACATGAAGGACTGGCTGGAGGCAAATATCTGAATAAAGTGGATGCCTGCACAAAACCCGAGGGAGTTGTGCAGGCATTTTTCTGTATGGAGCGGGGGGATGTATCAGTTAGACAAATTGGAATTTATCTAACAAATCCTCTAAAACCACTTAAAAACGGTGCTATATGGTGGTTTTTCGCTTGGTTTGCATCTTGCCTTATAGAGCTTCCCTTGATTCTTCCCTTATGAGGAAAAACAAGGGAAAATGCAGCAGCTGATGGCAAAGGCCAGGCAGAAGCAAAAGCGATCCGCGCTTTGCAGGATGTTGACCTCCCGAAGCTGCAAGCTCAGCTTGCGGATATCAAGGGTATCTTCAAAGGCAAGGAGCGTAAGGCGGTTGAAGCTCAGATTCAAAAGCTGGAACAGGAGATCCGGCAAAGGCTGGATGCATTGCCTACTATTTTGGAAGAGGACGGATATCCCGATGTGCAGGCATTCACTGCCACCTATAAAAAAAGCGGAAGCAGTGGTCAGCCGGTATAACTGGGAGCTTGCCGAATGGGAGCAGACAGTAAGAGAGAAGAAGCGGTCTGCCGAAAGACCTCCCGAAAGGCAGAGTGTCCGGGATCAGCTTCGCAGACTCCAAGAGGAAGGCCGGAAGACTCCCAGGAACAGAAACCGGGATTACGAACGGTAACTTTGACAACAAAAAAACACACCGCACAGCGGAGAATTCCGCTGGCGGTGCTTACATAGTGAAATTAGCTCAAGACCCGGGAAAAACGCTAAAAATCCGATGGGAAGGATACAGACGATGCGGACATCATCCAAGACAATCCCAGCGGAAAATGCAGTCATTTTCCCGGTTCAAGAGCCGAGAAAAATTTACGAAAAAAGGAGGATTTTCCATGAGAACAGGACTTACCAAGAAACAGAAAGTTACTGAAGTTTTTTACAATGCCAAAGACCCCATTGCGGAGGTCTACACCCACGACACAAAACTGAAAAAGCGGCTGCTGGCCTATGCCGCCCAATTCCCGGAACTGTGCCAACAGACCGATGATGACGAGCAAGGCGGCCTACGGTTCGAAATTGACAAAAGCAGAATCAGCATCCGGCTGACAGCGCCATATAGTGAAGAGAGAAGAAAGCAATATTGCGATCAAGCCAAGCGAAATAGTATTTTTTTCAAAGGCAATATAAAAATCCGTTTACTATTTTCTATGCGCCCATAGTGTCCCCATAGGCATCAAAGACTAGCAGAACCAGCCTCATCGTATCAGTATTTTCACTGATGCGGTGAGGCTGGTTTCTTTAGGTAGTTTGCGCATGAGCATCTTGATGCTGCTTCAATGCCGCAAAGCGCAGCATCTGCTTTCTGGAAGAGATACCCAGCTTGCTGTAAATGTTTTTGTTGTGATATTTCAGCGTGTTTTCGGAAATCCCAAGGAGTTGTGCAATCTGCTTGGCGTTTTTACCGGCTAAGTACAGCTCGTAGACCTTGTATTCCGTAGCGGTTAACGTGCCCAGATTGCAGAGGAAGAATTCGTATTCCTCCAGAACGATCTCCCGGTGTTGGGCTGCTGCAAGCTGCTCCAACTCCCCCTGCACCAAATCCAACTGTCGCAGAGCTGTTTGGTAATCCTTTTGGGTCTGCGTGGCATTGGCCTCGGCTGCTTGCCGTTCCTTCTCCAGCTCTTCCAGCCGTGCTTCATAGGCCTCATCCCGCGCCGCCAGATAAGCAAACAAGTCTTCAATCTCCCGGATGTTGGTTGGATCACCGCCGATTTCGTTTGCCTTCACCTGTTCGATACGCTTCAGAATGGGAGAAACGTATTTATGGCTCAGGATCACACAGCACACAAGCGTTAAGGTACCCAGAATCAAAAAGATCGCGGCGTTCTGAAGCTGTGCGGTCCGGATAAACTTTTGATACTGTGCCTGCGGCATCATCATCGCCACGGTGAAGGTATCGTTGCCCAAAAAGATATCCCGGGCAGTGCCCACGCAGCTTTCCGTACCGAAATCAAACTGTGTGCAATCCGGCTTTGAAATGATCCGCAGACTGCTGCCGCTGTTGCCGGTTTGGTAGCGGTTGGAATTGAATTGTCCGAAATAATCCCCCTGCTGCCGGTCGATCAGGCCGCAGACAAGCTGGCCCCATCGGATATCCTCTGTTTTATAGGACAACCGAAATAGAAGATCGCTGATCTCAAAGCCGCAAACACCGATGATCGTGCCCTGCCGGTCCCGCAGCGGCACATAGATGTATCGCGCATTTTCCCAGGTTTCCGGGATTTCCACCACCGAGCTTAACGCATAGTGCACGCCGTCCGAAAAAACGCTTTCACAGTCCACAAAAAAGTCTGTGCGGTTTTCGTTGTTCCAGCCGCTGTGGAAAGTAAGGTTATGCTCCTTTCCTGTGGTATAGGAGCCCCGGTATAAGGCAAAATCGTTGTTAACCGTATTTTCCGAGGAAAGATTGACATATTTCAGATAGATACCGTTGAAAAGAGGTGTTTCTGAGGCGCTGTTGACGGTGGTGTTCAGAAGATAAAAAATGCCGCTGGCCGGTGCAACCTGCATATTCAGGTATACGGTGTCGTACAGCTGCTGCTGCAAAGCAGTAAGTGCCTGGGTATTGTCCCGCAGACCGTCAAACTGAAGCTGATGTTCGATCAGAAAGTTTTGGATCTGATGCTCCAGCTGATGGGAAAAGGATATTGCGCAGGCAGCCAGCTCGTCACAATCGCGTTCGATACTGTCCGCACTGTTGGCAAGCCAGGTGTCCAGATCCCGCATAATCTGCACATTGGCAGAATTCACGAAACCAAACAGGTTCAAAAGCACCATGGCCAAAGCCAGAAACGTGGCAATGGCTGAGATGATATACAGCAGAAACCTTTTCTGCAGGGAAAGACTTTCCGAGCGAAAGTACTGGAGCAGAAGCTTGAGGCTGACCTTTTTCATCGTTTAGCCTCCTGCACCGTAAAAAGACTGTTTCAGCAAAGCAAGGGAATCCTCCGTCAACTCCTTCAGGACGGTTTCGGGATCCTCGCCGCTGCGTACCCGCTCGGTATACTGACCGTGTGCGGTCCGTAACACAAGCTTTACCGATTCTTCAAAACGGCTTTGCGTATCGGATGCGCCGTCAAAAACAGGAATGGCCCACAGGGAATACTCCTGAATCATAACGCTTGCGGTTTGATATAACTTCCGATAGTTTTCTTTTTGAACCAATTCCGGCTCTGTCAGCAGCCGGTCAAAAGCGGCCTGTGTTACAGGAAGGTAACCTGCTTCCGTTACAAAGCGCAGGTTATGATTCTGCTCGGTCAGCCATTTGGCAAAGACGGAAGCGGCATAGTTCTTTCTTTCGTCGCTGCTTTTGATGGCAAACAGTCCGCCGCCGCGATGAACCGCACCGGCAGCCGCGTCTGAAAACAAAGGATATGGCATGGAGATGATCTCAACTGCCTGAGTCGTATTGTCCGGATAAATGACCTGATCCGGCTGATACAGAATATCTGCCGTAGAACCGATGTTGGAGATGATCTCGACGGTTTTCCATCGGGTGGCGGCATAACCGTCATCCAGACAGATGCCGCCGTAAATGGCAGTCTGTGCCAGTAGCTTCCAAACCGTTTCAAAAGCCGGATCATCCAGCCGCAGCCTGCCGTCACGGATGAATTCTCCGCCATAGGCTTTTGTTCCAAGCAAAGCATAATGATAAAAGTCGTTAAGCTGAACAAAATGTTTGCCGCCGGACCAGTCGAAATAGATGTTTGCCGCATCAAATAGTCCCTCGTAACTTTGAAGCTGATCCATAGAAACACCTGTCTGTGCGCTGAAATCCGCAAACAGGGTTTTGTTCAGATAAAGAGCTTCTGTGGACTTGGCAATGGGCAGCATTAACAGCTGGGAATCAAAATATCCCTCCTCCAGAAATTCCTGTTTAAAAGCAGACAGTTCCTGTTCGGAGAAATACTGATCCCAGGCAAGCAACCGGTCCGTTCCTACGATTTGAGCAACCCTGGGATACGCAGTAAACAGATCCGGCAGTTCTTCGGCACCCGGTTCTCCGTTGACGGAGGCGGCTAAAGCCTTATCGATTGCCGATGAGCTGGTAACGGATACAACATTCACAGTAATGCCGTTTTCCTTACCCACAGTATTATTAAATTCATCGATGGCAGTGTTGAACGGCGATTTCGTCTGGCTCCCGTACACATGCCATATCGTCAGCGTAACCGGATTTTCCGAAGACGGCCTATCCGTCGGGGTACAGCCGGTTAACTGTGACAGCACACAAATTGCTGCCAATAGAAATGCAAAGAATCTTCTTATCATAAAAAGCCCTCCGAGTATCCTACCCAAATTCCCACCCTTTTAAAGAAATAAACTATATCCCTACCCGAATTACATCGTTCGGGTGGGGCGTAATCTGGGGAAGTCCTTATAATGTAAAGTGCAAGGTTTGAAGGAGGGTATAGAGCCTACCCTGAAATTTTGGGGCACCCCATGATACCGCAAGTATCATGTGCTGTGTCAACGCGCCAACGAACACACAGCCCACCCCATATTTAATTATTTTACCATACCGCAGAAGAACAGTCAAGAAAGCTGCTGCGGCAAGATAGCGGCAGTTCCAACTGGTGATGGAATCGCTGCTCGGTTAGTTTTCAATAAGGAGGTATTCATGTGTCTATTTTCGACCGATTAAAAAAGGTAACATCCGGCGCTCCGACTGAAGCCGCTGCCGCAGTACAAAAGAAGACTTTCACATTTCCCACTTTGCCGGAAAGTCTTGAAGAAATGCAGGCACTTCCGGAGGCAACACTGGAAGACCCGTTTCAGACCGCTGCACTCACGGTATGCGCACTGTGCGCTTATGCTGCTGACAAATGTATCGGAACAAAAATGTTGAATTGGCTTCGCGGCCCCCGGCCCCTCAGTCCGCATGACCTCTCATTTTTGAATGACCGTTTTCGGGAAGGGCACTATGTTCCGTTCTCCTATTTTACCGGAGCTACTCCCGAAAATGACTATACACCCAAACCGCCGTTCACTTTGACCTTTGAAGAAGGTCTCTATGCCGATATGAACCCGGGTTATAAGAAACTGCGCATTCGCAGCGGCGGTGCTGACAGTCCACGGGAAATCGTTCTGCGGCAAACCGCAGGTCAAAAATGGTACCTATGGGATCAGTTTTTGATGGTGGGCATCCGTCAGGCTAAGTCAGAAAATCCCTGGGCATAAGTTTATAAATAACCGAAAGGAGTTTTCATTATGGGACTTATTAAAGCAGGTATCGGTGCGCAATGGGCGGCGGCTTCAACCAGGCGCAGAATTTCTATCAGATGGGTATGCAGCAACAGGCACAGCAGCAGGTAGCACCCGCTCCTGCCGCACCTGCACAGGACGGTTGGAAGTGCAGCTGTGGCACAACTGCAACCGGTAAGTTCTGCCCCGAATGCGGCAGCAAAAAGCCTGCCGGTGTTCCCCAGTATAAGTGCGACAAGTGCGGCTGGCAGCCGGACGATCCCACTAAGGCGCCGAAATTCTGTCCCGAGTGCGGCGACATTTTCGATAATAGTGATTTGATCTGATCAGAAAGGAGCGAACCACATGGCAGTATTGCAAGAGTATAAATGCCCCTGCTGTGGCGGTGCCATTACCTTTGACTCTGGCATCCAAAAGATGAAGTGTCCTTTCTGCGATACGGAGTTTGAGATGGAAGCGCTGGCAGCTTATGACAGCGAATTGAATAATGAACAGGCGGATGCGATGGAATGGGAGTATTCCCAATCCCAAAGCTGGCAGGAGGATGACAACATCCGCAGCTTTGTCTGCAACTCCTGCGGTGGTGAGATCATCGGTGACGAAAACACAGCGGCAACTGCCTGCCCCTATTGTGGAAACCCTGTCGTAATGATGGCCCAATTTACCGGTGCTTTGAAGCCGGACTGTGTGATTCCCTTTAAGCTGGATAAGAAAGCTGCCATTGCAGCGCTGAAAAAGCATTACGAAGGAAAATGGTTGCTTCCAAAGGTTTTCAAAGATGAAAACCATTTGCAGGAGATTCAGGGTATCTATGTTCCGGTTTGGCTTTTTGACGCAGAGGCAGTAGCGGATGTGCGGTATAAAGCAACGCAAGTGCGCGCTTGGAGCGACAGTCGCTACGATTACACCCAGACAAGCTGTTTTGCCCTTTCCCGTAGCGGTCAGTTAGGGTTCTCCTGTATCCCCGTAGATGGCTCTACCAAAATGGATGATGCCATGATGGAAGCCATTGAACCATATGACATTTCCCAGGCGGTGGATTTTCAGACCGCGTATCTTGCAGGATACCTGGCAGATAAATATGATGTTGATGCCGAAGAGAGTATCCAGCGGGCCAATGAGCGGATCAAGAAAAGCACGGAAGATGCCTTTGCCGCTACCGCGATTGGGTACACATCGGTGATCCCCGAGTTTTCCAGTGTGCGGTTATCCCAGGGCCAGACAAGATATGCTTTATATCCGGTTTGGCTGCTGAATACCAAGTGGAACGGCAAGCAGTACACCTTCGCTATGAACGGACAGACTGGCAAGCTGGTGGGAGATCTTCCTATGGACAAGGCTGCATACAACAAATGGTTCTCCGGAATCGCAGCGGCCATTGGTGCAGCGGCATTCGCATTGAGCTACCTTTTGTGGCTGCTGTAAGGGAGGGAATGCTATGAAAAGAAAAATGATTTCCTTACTTGCGGCTGTGCTTGTACTTACTATTTTTGTTCTCCCGGTTTCGGCTGCCAGTCCCCGCCTTGCGGATGAGGCAGGTCTGCTCTCCGGCACGGAATGTGCAGCTATCGAAAAACAGTTGGATTCCCTTAGCGCGCAATACGGCCTGGATGTGGTGATCGTCACCACCGACTCCACTGGTAGCCGTACCCCCATGGAATATGCTGACGATTATTTCGACTACAACGACTATGCTCCCGACGGTGTATTGCTGCTGGTGAGCATGGAAGAAGGCGACTGGTGGATCTCCACCACCGGTTACGGTATCACCGCTTTTACCGATGCCGGTATCGAATACATCGGCAAAAAAGTTGTCCCTTATCTGTCTGATGGTGAATATGCGAAGGCTTTTACCGCATTTACAGATCTGTGCGATCAGTTCCTTTCTCAGGCAAAGACCGGTGATCCTTTCGATACACACAATCTTCCCAAAGAACCGTTCAAGCTGGTGCGAAATGTGATTATAGCTTTGGTGATTGGTTTGGCAGCCGCTTTCTTTGCCACCGGCTCCATGAAAAAGAAACTGAAGTCCGTGGTTCAGAAAGCACAGGCAAATGACTATGTAACACCCGGCAGCCTGCAAATCACCCAATCCCGGGACTTCCATCTTTACACCCATTTGGATCGACGGGAAAAGGCACAATCCAGCAGCGGCGGTTCGTCCACCCACACTTCGTCCTCCGGTACTACCCACGGAGGCGGAGGCGGAAAATTCTAAGAATGCATAAAAATATAACAATAAAACGGAGGTATTATTATGGGTTTAGGAGATTTCTTCAAGAAAACATTCGGCAAGCAGACCTGCGCGTTCTGCGGCAAGGAAGTCGGCATGATGAGCCGTGACAAGATCAAGAATGACGAATTTATCTGCAGCGACTGCAAACGCACCTGCTCCCGGTTTATCCAGGTCTATCGCCTGACCAAGGATGAGCTGCTGGGCCACATGGAATACATGAAGCGCCAGGGCAAGCTGGTGGAATCCATGGAAAACCTGAAGGCACGCCGCGTGCCCAGCGCCGGCCGGCAGGGTATTTTGTTCTATGACGAAGCCGGAATGTTCCGGATCTACGATGTAGACCAGGATCACCGCTATGCCATGGAAATGATCCGCTACGATCAGGTGGCCAAGTATGAGCCCTACCTGGACGAGGCAGAGCCTGAAGAGCCCGGCAAGGAAAAGGTCTTTGGTGAGTGCGGCGTGAAGATCACCCTGGTCGGCGGCATGGATGACCTGACCAGAATGCCCAAAGGCCTGCGGGCCCACCCCTACATCACCCAGGAGATCACCGTCAAGATCAATGACCGGGATAAGCATATCGGTGAACTGGATGTCAATCAGATCATCAGCCATTTCAATACCATCTTCGGTGTCAACGATGACACCAAGGGCCTGTTCAGCTTCGGCCCTACCAAGCAGCAGAAGCGAGAGGGCGAAGCACTGAAGGCCATGGGCGGTGTGTTCGGCGCAGCCATCAAGGCCGCAAAGACCGGAGAAGTGCCCGAGGAAGCCGCTACCAAGGTTGCCGAAGCCATGAACAAGGTGGACGACGCAGCCACAAGTGGTCTGGCCAAGTACACCAGACTGGCTGACGAAGCAGAAGAAAAGATTTGAAATAACGAACAAGGAGGAAATGAAAATGAAGAAGTTATTGGCATTGCTCCTGGCTTTGGCCATGGTATTGACCCTGGCAGCCTGCGGCGGTGATCAGCCCGAGGAAACCCAGGCAACGGAAAATAACGCCACACAGGCGACCTCTGAAACAGAAGCCACGGAAGAAGAACCCAACCCCCTGTCCCATACCTTCACCCAGTATGGCGACGCAAAGATCACCATCGTCGGCGCGGAATTCGTCAAGAATGACTACGAAGAGGATATCCTGCGTATTTACTACGAGTACAGCAACAACAGCACCGGCGACAAAGCCCGCGGTCATTATCCCAATACCAGTCTGAATTTCCTCAGCGTTACTCAGGACGGCAACGACTGCCTGAAATACAGCTTCACCCCGTGGGACGAAACATACATTCCCGAGGATGGAAACTCCGATCTGTATGTACAGCCCGGCCGCACCATGCGCAACACCGTGTGCTTCCACTGTGATCCCAACGGTGGCACCGTGAAGCTGTCCTGTTATGTAATGGTCGGCAGCTGGATGTACAATCCGGACGATATCCAGCCCTTTGAATTTGAGATCGATCCCGCTGATATGCTGGGCGCTCCCGCACCTTTCGTTCTGCCTCCCATTGCCGATCCCACCTACACCGCCGGCATGGCCGCATCCGGTGTTTACGGTTTTTCCGATAACGAGATCTCCATCAACGGTCTGGAGCTGACCAAGGACAGCGAGGGCGCAACTGTTGTGAGAGTCAAGCTCACCGTCACCAACAACGGCGAGGAGTCCATGAGCCCCGCTCTGATCTGTGATCTGGAGCTGTATCAGGACGGCATCGGCCTGCCCTACCCCACCACCTGGGATTTGGAGGAACCCACCGCTGAGGACGAAGCCTACGAAACGGAACTGGAGCCCGGCGAGACCGTGGAGTGCAACGCTTTGTTCTATCTGCGCAATGAAAACCCCGTGGAAGCAGTCACCGAGACCCACAATGACTTCACCCAGCTGGGTGCCCGCTTTGATGTGAAGGCTCTGCTCGAGGCAGCCGCAGCAGCCGAACAGGCCGCCAATGAAGCAGCCTCCGCAGCGGAAGCCGCCGCAAGAAAAGCTCTGGTCGGCACCTGGCTCCAGCGGGACAGCGACTGGAATGATACCTACATCTTCAATGACGATGGCAGTGGCCTGCTGATCAGCGGTCCTGAGTATCCCTTTACCTATAGTGTCAACGGTGATATTCTCACCCTGGACTATGGTGACGGCGATGAGGAAGAATTCACTTTCTCTGTAGACGGCGCTCTGCTGACCCTGATCGATATGTGGGACGAGGAGCTGCTTCTGGACAGGACGGAGGCAGTTGAGACGGAACCCACCACAGAAACTACCAGCGAGCCCACTACCGAACCGGAAGAAACCACCGAGCCGGAGAACCAGATCGTTCTGGCAGAGGCGCTGATCGGCACCTGGGTCAACGAATCTTACGGAGAAACCTATGTCTTTAACGCTGATGGCACCGGTTATCAGATCTACGAGGGCGTCACCTATGAGTATACTTACACCATTGACGATGACTATGTAGAAATTGCCTATGCAGACTATGACTCCGATGCATTTAATGTCGAGATATATGATGGCCAGCTGATCATTGCCGGTTATTACGTCTACGACCGCCAGTAAGAATGACAGTCCACAGGGCGAAGGGGCACTTGCGCCCCTTCGCCCACCTTTTTTCACGGAAAGGATACAGTCATGAACAAACTACTATGCATCCTGCTTTCCGCCTGTATGCTCCTGTGCCTTGCAGCCTGCGGCGAAGCTCCCGCTCCCACCGCCCCGGCTACAGAGCCTGCTGCACCGGCTGAAAGTATTGAGCCACCAAAAGAGCAGATACCGGAAACAACAGAATCTGCAGATGTTTCAGATACCGCCCCAACGGCAGAGCCAACCATACCGACCGAAGCCCAGGAGGATCCCTCCCTGGTGATCTTCCGGCAGGCCATGGTAGAAACGCCCCAGCTTCTTGCTGTGGCATTCTTTGGCTATGTGCCGCCGAGCGAAGATCCCTTTGCGGTTATGCAGGAAGCCGCCCCTCAGTTGTGTGAAGATCTGCCTTTCCTGCTGGCAATTCGGGAAGAGAATGTCATAGGCTCTTTTGGTTACCTGTTTTGTATCGTACCTGCGGATGAAGCCGCAACGGTAGCAGTGAACCGAAGACCATGGAACGCAGAAACCGAGAGTTATGAAGAGCCGGAGGTCCTTTACCGCAGTGAAAGCGGCTCCCCGCTCCTGGTGATGTGCCCCTATGAAGACTGGATACCTGATACAGAGATCATCATCACGGATTCAAACGGCACCGTGGCAATTTGGAGTCCCTATCTCGAGCCCAGTTACCGCATTTCTGCCCTGCGCAATGAAAACGGAGAGGATCTGATCTTTGACTTTACATCCTACGACGAGCTTCCCAATCCGGGGTGAAATCAGGTCATCGACAGCACCAAACTGGTTGGCACCTGGGAACTGGCTTGGGCGGAAGTGGAGGGTGACCGAAACGAGGCTGAGTCTGGTCGCGGCACCATCGAAATCACACCGGATGAAAGAGGATTTTATCGGTTCACCTATTCCGACAGGGATTTCCCGGAGGAGAACCTCCAGGACCGGGAGCTGCTTGTGGGCCCCGGTGAACTGTACCCCGGCTGCGGCAACGATCAATGGATCGGTAAGGTGACCGAAGCAAGCGGAGATCCCGTTCACTATTCCCTCACCCTGCTGGAGGACGGCACGCTTCTGCTGCAAACCTACTGGGAAATGGACGGCATGTCTTGGGTCAGCTACGGATGGTACCAAAAGATTGATTGACGAATCAAATAGTTAAAAGGGTGCCCTAATTGGGGCACCCTTCTGCTTATGCAAGTTCTGTTGCTAAATGAATACCAACCTTGATACCCTCAATAAAGCCAGCCTTTTCGTGATCCCGGCAGAGCTTGCAGACTGGATAGATAACCTTATCCATCTCCCTAAGTGGCATCCCATTCATTTGCTGATAGAGTTCGTTGAAGTCTGCTTTGATTTCTTCGTTATCATAAGGACAATTCTCATTATGATACTCGTAGAGCATACCCAAGACCGATTCTCCATCAGCACAGTTCGGCTCATGGGACAGGGCATATTCTCTTAATGCCTGGATATATTTCTCAATCATGCGAAGATCACCTCCGCATTGACGATTTCTTCCGCCCGGTTACGGATGTTATTCATAGCACCCACCCAAGCCATTTGATCCTGCGCCTTAAGCTGCTCAGTGATACCTTCCTTTTCATCCAGTTGCTTCACCAGCCGGTCAAACATTTCTGTTGCCCGGTTGTCAATCTCTGCAAGGTGGCTGTTCAGCTTGCCACAGAGTAGCAGCGTGGTGTGCAGCACCGGACGATTCTCTTTGATGTACCGCAGATACTTCCTGCCCCACATTCCGATAGGCTGGGTATCTTCTTCATCCAGTACCAAACAGGGGATGTAATAATCACCTTGCAATTCATACCAAAGACCGTTATTCTGATCGTAGATGTTTTTTTCCATAATGTAATCCTCCAAAATTTTTATATTCGCACATATGTCACAAGTTCCCGATTGCCACACTCTGTTATATCGTTTTGTCAGATTTTTCTTCCCTTGCTTTTGCCCTTATGGGGTGTCATAGACAAGGTAAACACGAGTGAAATCATATAATGGGATAAGGTGAGCAAACTGCGAAAAACCATTGCGCTGCAACGGTTTTGGCGGATTTTGTTAATGCCCTATGGAGGGTAATAACAGCATTAGATTTTTACAAATTCAAATTGGAATTTATCTAACAAATCGTAAGCGTAAATTCTGACCGCAGTTTGCCGCATGGGATCTGCTATGTCATAATAC
>JAFVMW010000018.1 GCA_017506735.1 Oscillospiraceae bacterium
AATCGGCAAGAGCAGATGGCGAGAGATTTTGGCCCAAATTGAAGTTTGGAAAGCGGAGGAATACTTTGTGTATTTCCCGGTTTTCAAACTGAAAAGTTGGGTCAAAAGATCCGTCAGCTGCCGCAGACGATTTATTCGGAGGTTCCTTAGCACAAAAGGGAACCGTTGCCGGTTCCCTTTTCATTTTATGCGATGGTCCTGCCGCTTATTCGGCGGAGATCATGTAGTAGTACACGGGCTGGCCGCCGTAGAGCAGATTCACATCCGCGCCGGGGCAAACCTGGGCAAAGATGTCCGCTGCCTTCTGGGCGTGACGCTCCTTGATGTCCTCGCCGTAGTAGATGGTGATATACTCCTTCTCCTCGTCCCGGACCTTCTCAGCCAGGGCACGGAGCAGAACCTTGATATCCTTGCTGGTGCCGAACAGGGAGCTGCCATACAGGGCCATATAGTCACCCTCGTGGATGTCGAAGCCGTCGAAATCAGAGTTCCGGGCGGCGTAGGTGATCTGCATGGTATCCACGGTGGACAGAGCCTCGGTCATGGCCTCCTCGTTCTCCTCCAGGGTACCCTCGGGGTTGAAGCTCAGCATGGCGGTGATGCCCTGGGGCACGGTCTTGGAGCCGATGACCACAACGTTCTTCTCGGTCAGAGCGTCCACCTGCTGGGCAGCCATGATGATGTTCTTGTTGTTGGGCAGCACAAAAACGGTCTCCGCGGGAACCTGGTTCACAGCAGTCAGGATGTCCTGGGTGCTGGGGTTCATGGTCTGGCCGCCGGAGATGATGCCGTCCACGCCCAGGTTGGTGAACACGTCAGCCAGGCCACCACCTGCGCAGACGGAAACCACGCCGAAGGGCTTCTCGGGGGCGGCGATCTTGGGGGCCTTCTCGTTCTCAGTCATCACCTTCTCGGTGTGCTGGAGCCGCATATTCTCGATCTTCACAGTGACGAAGGAGCCGTAATCCATGGCCTCGTGGAGAGCCTTGCCGGGGTCGTTGGTGTGGACGTGAACCTTGATGATCTCCTCGTCGTCCACCAGCACCAGGCTGTCGCCCAGGGAGGACAGGAACTCCCGGAGCTTGTCGGGGTCCAGATCATTCTCCCGCTGGATGATGAACTCGGTGCAGTAGGTGAAGGTGATATCCTCGGTGTCGAAATCGGAGAAGTCAGCTGCCTCCTTCACCTCGGTGTCGGAGCCTGCCACGGGAGCCACGATGTCCTCACCCCGGAGGGCACACAGCATGGCCTCCAGAGCCACCAGCCAGCCCTTGCCGCCTGCGTCCACAACGCCGGCCTTCTTCAGCACGGGGTTCTGGTTGACGGTGTTGGCCAGGGCGACCTTTGCCTCCTCAATCGCGGCCTCATGAACGAACTCAATGTAGTTGTTCTCCTGGGCTGCCTGCTGGGCCTTGGCGGCTGCCAGACGGGCAACGGTCAGAATGGTGCCCTCGGCAGGCTTCATAACCGCCTTGTAGGCAGCGTCCACGCCGCCCTGCAGGGCCTTGGCCCACAGAACGCCGTCGCAGGTCTCCACGCCCTTCAGCTCCTTGGAGATGCCCCGCATCAGCAGGGACAGGATGACACCGGAGTTGCCCCGGGCGCCCCGGAGCATGGCGGAAGCCGCGGTCTTGGCGGCCTTCTCCAGGGTGGGGTCCTCCACCTTCCGCAGGTCAGCGGCGGCGGAGTTGATGGTCATGGACATATTGGTGCCGGTATCGCCGTCCGGCACGGGGAAAACGTTCAGCTCATTGAGCTGCTGCTTGTTGATCTCGATAGAGGCGGCCGCGCTGATGACTAATCTGCGAAAATCGGCCCCGTTGATGGTCTGCCTCAATGTAGTTACACCTCCGGTATTGTTCTTGGCCCCTTAGTCGGCCATCATGGAATCAATATAAACATTTACGGCACGAACCTCGGTGCCGGTGCATTTGGTCACCACATAGCGAACCTCAGAGATAATCGAGGAGCCCACAGCAGTCAGATTCACGCCATGCTCCACCATAATGTGCAAATCAATGGTGATGGTGTCGTCGCCGTGGAATTCCACCTCAACACCCTTTGCCATGCTCTCCTTGCGCAGCAGATGGAACAATCCGTCCTGCAGGGAACGGGCAGCCATGCCCTTCACGCCAAAGCAGTTGGAAGCGGCGGAGCCGGCGATGTCCACATAAACATTGGAATTCACGCGGACGGAACCGTTTTCATTTTTCTTCTGGATCATAGAAATTCCTCCTGGTCCAATAAAATTCTGTTGGATAATCGGATTATATCACAGGATCGTGGAAAATGCCATTCTTTTTTGAAATCCGGGAGCCGAAGCGGTTCCCAAAATCAGATCATGCTCTCTTCCCAGCACTCGGGAGCGGTCAGTCCCATCATCTTCACGATGGTGGGGGCAACGTTTGCCAGACCGTAGGCGCCGTCCTTGATTTCCCAGTTGTTGTCCTTGTCGTAGATGATGAAGGGAACGGGGTTCAGAGAGTGGGCGGTACGGACAGAGGTCTTGCCCTTCTTGGTCTCGGTCATCTGGTCGGCGTTGCCGTGGTCAGCGGTGATGCAGACGGTGTAGCCGTACTGGTCGGCGGCTTCAATAATAGCCTTCAGGCCCTTGTCCACGCACTCCATGGAGTAGATAACAGCCTCCAGAACGCCGGTGTGGCCCACCATATCGCCGTTGGGGAAGTTGCAGCGCAGGAAGTCGAACTTCTTGCTTGCCATCATCTCCACCATACGCTCGGTGATTTCCTTACTCTTCATGGCAGGAGCCTGATCGAAGGGGATCACGTCGGAGGGGATCTCCTCGTAGACCTCCAGAGACTCGTCCACCTTGCCGGAACGGTTGCCGTTCCAGAAATAGGTCACATGGCCGTACTTCTGGGTCTCGGACAGGGCGTACTCGGTGACACCGGCAGCGCAGAGCACCTCGGTCAGGGTGTTGGTGATGACGGGGGGCTGGAGCAGATAGTTCTCGGGGATGTTCAGGTCGGCATCGTACTGCAGCATACCGGCGAACTTCACGCCGGTGTAGCCGGGACGGTCAAACTTATCAAACTCCTTGCGGTCGAAGGCAATGGAAATTTCCTGAGCCCGGTCGCCCCGGAAGTTGAACAGGACAACGGAGTCGCCGTTGTTGATCTTTGCCACAGGCTCGCCGTTCCGGGCAACCACGAAGGCAGGCAGATCCTGGTCCATGCAGCCGGTCTCAGCCCGGTAGGTCTCGATGGCCTCCAGCGCGGTGGGGAACTGACGGCCCAGACCCTGGACGTGGGTTCTCCAGCCCAGCTCAACCATGCCCCAGTTGGCCTCGTAGCGGTCCATGGTGACCTGCATACGGCCGCCGCCGGAAGCGATGGCGTAGTCCCGGCCCTCGGTGTTCAGCTCAGCCAGCACAGCCTCCAGCTGACCCACATACTCGGGGGAGGAGGTGGCAGGAACGTCACGGCCGTCCAGCAGGATGTGGCAGTAGGCCTTCTGCACGCCGGCGGCGTGGGCGGCCTTCAGCAGGGCGATCAGGTGGGCGATATTACTATGGACATTGCCGTCGGACAGCAGGCCCAGGAAGTGCATGGCCTTTCCATCCTTCGCGTTGGCAACCAGATCCTTCCAGGTCTCGGAAGCGAAAATGGAGCCGTTTTCGATGGACTCGCCGACCAGCTTGGCGCCCTGAGAGTAGACCTGGCCGCAGCCGAGGGCGTTGTGACCGACCTCGGAGTTGCCCATATCCTCGTCGCTGGGCAGACCGACGGCGGTGCCGTGGGCCTTCAGCCAGGTGTAGGGGCAGGTTTCAAACAGGTTGTCCAGGGTAGGGGTGGCAGCCAGCTTGACAGCGTCGCCGCTGCCGCCGTCGCCCTTGCCGACGCCGTCCATAATGACCAGAACGATGGGTTTGTTCATAACAGATTACCTCCAATAAGTGATGCCCGATGGATTCCGGGCAGAAATGTGCATTTTTTCAGTCATACTATTTTACACCATTTTCCCCATGAGTACAATACTTTTTTCAAAATTTTCGGAACATACAAAAAGCCCTGCCAAAGAAGGCAGGGCTTTGGGCGAAACTGAAAAACAGGGGCGGAGGAATTGGTTGTTTTGTATTGGGAAATTGGAGTTTGTAGGGCAGTTTGGTATCACCCATTGTAGGGGTCGGCGTCCTCGACGACCCGTTCGGCAATCTCCGATTGCCGCCTCGTAACCACACCGTATTTCCCAAAATCCGCCCATCGAGGTCGGATTTTGGGTC
>JAFVMW010000019.1 GCA_017506735.1 Oscillospiraceae bacterium
ATCAACAGTTTGATCTGCTCTTCCATTGCAAGCCCTCCCTGCGTTTTCTGTTACAGGGATATTTTACTGCAACCAAAGAGCATTGGGAAGAGCTTATTTTGCTGGTGGAGATTTGTTCGTCATTTTGCCATGTGGAAAAGTATCGATTTCATGTGGCTACTGAATAGATACTCGTGATGAAGGAATCAGTAACAAGGCCACCGTTCGTGATGAGCGGTGGCCTTGTTTCGTGATCGGGGTAAATTGAAGGAAGGAGTGTGACCAATGGCAAGCGGAAATAGAACCCCGATGGGAATCGGCTTTATTCGGCAGCGTATTCTGCAATCACCTTTGCCATGCTGTCCAGGGTATTCTGGATATGGGCAGCGTCCTCGGCGGTATAGCGTCCGTAGCAGGCCAGAACGCACTCGCCATCAAAGCTGATGATGGATACCTGCATACCGTTCTTTTTCTTCAGGGGACCGCCGAAAATGCCGCCGGTGGGAACCAGATCTCCCAGTGCATAATCCTGGCACTTCAGATTGCCTAAGTTGGTCAGGCCAACAGGCATGGCACCGTAGGCTTTTTCCGCAAACATCATCTGCATCCAGACCGGGATACCACGGGCAATGCCGTAAAGGATGGGCAGGCCGGTCAGACCGGCAAGGGGATCATCCTTGACAGCATTGGTCTGCTGGGCGATTTGAGAAAGGGTATCCGCAAAGTTTTCCGGGACACCGTCCATCATTGCGGTGGGCAGGGCACCGGACATATTGCACAGCCCCTCGGACTCCCCGTCTACGCAGTGCCGCCGCAGATCCATCATGGAGGAGATACTGCAGGGCTGGGCGGCATCCACCTCCGGGAAAGCTGCGTAAACCTGATAGCAGGCAGCCAGCAGCAGGTCATTGGCAGAGGCATTGATCAGCTTTGCCTTTTTCCGGGCAGCGGACATGATCTCTCTGGGAATTATTGTGTGGACTTCCCGGCACATACCGGCGTCTTCTGTGGGGAAAGGATAGGCACTGGTAGCCTTGAGACCTCCAGGAATGGCAAACAGCTTGCCGGCTTCTTTAAGACTGACGTTTTGGTATACCTTTTCCGGTGCACGGCTGCCGTTTTTCACTTCCAGCGCATCCGCAGACCCGGTTTCCAGAATCATATTGTAGGCTTCCATCAGCTTGCCCAGCAGATACTTTCCGTCACCGCCATCAACACACAGGTGGCTGATACTGAGCAGAAGAGAACTTGCTGTTTCGCTCTGCACCAGCTCCACACGAAGCTGCACCTTACCCTCATGGTAAACAGGCAGCAGGGAGAGAGAATAAGCCGTAACCGCAGGATCACCCTCTGTGCGGATATAGTGGAAATAGTTGTGTTCCTCCACTTCCTCGTTGACCTTCCAGTAGGCCACATTGGGATCGACAAAGAATGTGCTGTGCAGAACATCCACGGACTCTACCAGTGCTTTGGTTGCGGCTCGCAGCACATCTGCGTCCACGATGCCGGGATAATTCAAAACAAAACGGATGGTGGTGTCATTGGATTTGTGGGTCAGATACTGACCCCGTTCGCCGCCTCCGGCGAAGGTGATTTTCGGCAGTGCCATAGAAAGACTCTCCTTTCGATTTTTCCGTAATTTCACTGTAGTTTCAGTATAACAAAAGGAAACATATCGCTCAAGAAACAATGTTCCCCGGCGTGTTGAATTTCCAACATTCTGGGTTATTTTGGTGGAGATTACATCCAGTTCATATACATCGGTTTGTTATTGAGAATCAATTCTGCCAGATGCTTCATGATCTCGTCAGGAGAACTGTCAAGACTGCCAAGAATCCATTGTTGGTAAACATTCAGAATGCCGCCAACGAAAAAATGCATATGAATGTTGAATGTTCCACTATTGCGGATGTGTTTCGGGATATTCACAGCTCCTACGGCATTTTCCACCAGTACCGTCTTCATTTTTTCCACCTGTCGCATGGCAAAATCCGACCTGCCCAGCAGCTTGTAGATTTCCATATTTTCTTCCCCGATGGCAATCAGCTTCTCCAATACCGGCATTGGTTCCTCCAGAAACTGCAGCATATCGATTCCGGATACCAAATCAATGGAACTGTTGACGGTTTCTTCCAGAAGCTCCTCCAACAATCCCATCACGTCCGGATAATGGGCATAAAAGGTGGAACGGTTGATGTCCGCCCGCTTCACAATATCTGTGACGGTGATCTTTTCAAACTTCTTTTCCTGAAGCAGTTCCAGCAGGGCAGCCCGAATCAGCCGCCGGGAACGGATCGCGCTTCGATATTCTTTTTTCTCAGCCATATCGGTAATCCTTTCAAAATCCATTGATAGCCATGCCGGTGTCGGAATTTCATCAGACGAAGATAATGTGATGATTGCAGGTTTTCCTATCTGTAATATACTGAATTTGAAGATATTATTCAATGATTATTTGCTTTATTCCAACATGGAACACAGTATTAACGGAAATCCGACATCTGTACAAAAAAGAGAACAAAAAAAGTCGGTACTCCGAATTTGGAATACCGACTCGTTTTGTATTTCGTGAACGTTATGGATGTAGTTCAGTGGACGGATGCAAAGCCGCGCATATTACAGCCGCTGCTCGATCTTTTTCCAGCTGTGGGTCGTCAGACAGCTCCTGTCAAGATCCTTTGTCAGATTCTCCCACATTCCATATGGCATGGTCATAGACAGATGATGTTCCAGAGCTGCACTCCGCTGGGAGATGTCAAACAGCCCCAGAATCGCACAGGGTTCCTCCCTGTCCATCTGCTCTGCCGCATACACGATGGAATGGCAGGCCGCACCAAAGGGTGCCAGAGTATTCAACGCTTTTCCGTTGCGGAAACCATGCATGGTAACCAGCGCAGAGATCTGATCCGGCTTGGCAAATACCAGCACCAGATCCGGGATGCCTACTTCCTTCCATCTGCTCAGTGGAGCAAATACGATCCGCGGGTATGCCCTGTCGCAGAAGGGCATACTGTTTCTCCACTTCATGGCAGTCTCCGGATCGCAGAAGAACCGCTCCCCTTCCTTGAGCATAGGCCGTGCATCCGCCGGGGCCCGATCACCCAAACCCTGGGAGAGCATCATGTGGATGTTTGGGTTCAGCCGGGTGAAGCCGTCTCCGAAGCAGGCACCCACCGCACCGCCGGGGCAGGTACAGCCAGCTTCATCCATAGCTGTGATTTTTCCCTTTGCTGCGGCCAGCAGAAACGGAACCACACAGTTTCGTTTTTCCGGAGATGCCGCCAAATCACATTCCGCGGCGGTGTTCCCAAAGAAAATGCCCACCGGCTCCAGCTCCAGATGAAGCATCTTCACCAGTTTTTCATGCATCACAACACCCCCTGTCACTCCGTCTTTGCTGTTTTTGCAGCCCGCTTCACCTTCACATCCAGGATCACACCCCGCAATGCCAGCGCAAACAGCGCGACGGCCACCACATCCAGACCGATGATGAGTTTCTGCCACAGAGGCATCTCCACGGTGATCAGAGGACGGATCATGTCGGTATCACCGGACTCGGCCACATAGTTCATATTCTCCACATGGGCATTCAGCGCCATGTAGACGATGTTCTTGCTGGCCTGCCGCATGGCCTGCCAGAAGCTGTTTGATTCGGTTTCATACTTCATGGTGCCCAGCATCATACCGTCCATCCACAGGTCGCCGCCTGTACGGATCATCTGATCGCCATTCATAAAGTCATGGTGATCAGAATAATCGGTAATCACCGCGCCCTGGAAATCCCACTCCTGGCGCAGGATACCGGTGAGTAGTGCCTCACTGCCGCCGGCCCAAACCGCGCCAACGCGGTTGTAGGAGCTCATAATGCCTGATGCGCCATACTCCTCCACAATGATCCGGAAAGGCTCCAGATACACTTCCCGCAGCGTCTGCTCCGTCATCCAGATGTAGATGCCGTCGCGGTAGATTCCGGACTCACCGTCGTTGCACAGGAAATGCTTGACATAGCAGAAGGTACCGGCATCCAGAGCGCCGGCCACGGTGTTGCCGCAGATCTGGCCGGACAGATGGGAATCCTCGGAATAGTACTCGTAGTTTCTGCCGTTGAAGGGGCTGCGGTGCATATTCACGGCAGGTGCATACCATCCGCTGTAGCCCCGCTGGGCGGCCTGGTGACCGATGATCCGGCCCTCTGCCAGCGCCAGTTCTTTATTCCAGGACTGGGCCAGAGTGGAGGAGCTGGGGAAGCCTGTACCGGGATTGGAGCCGGTAAAGCCGCCGATCTGGGCAGGACCGTCTGCATCCATGGTCTGATCCTTGCCAATGCTCTCAATTCCCGCGGTATGGCCGTAGCCGTGGGTCACCAGTTCGATCATCTCTTCTTTCGTCATCTGGTCGAGCAATGCATCCCACTGGGGATCGTCGTAGTTCGCGCCCAGCTTCTTTCCCAGTTCGGTGAGCTGACCGCCCTCCATGACCTTCAGGCCATTGTCGGTGCCGGTGGTGATAGGCTTGGCGCTGGGATCAATCCAGGCATTGGCCTGCTCCTCGGTGTAGAGGTTCAGTGCTTTCAGGTTATCTGCCATGGGACGGCTGTCCACATTGGCCTTGGGGAAGGTACCCGCAAAATCCGCACGGGTCAGATAAACAATGTTCTGATTGGAGTCGGTGCCGTCCAGGCTGATACCGTCCATGGCATCGGTGCCGGTGAACTTGTTGTTCACTTCCAGGCCCGTAATGGGGTCCAGGGTATACTGAATGCCCTCGTTCAGATTCAGAACAACGGTCTCCACCACAGTGTGGGAATCCCGGCGCAGGGACAGGACATATTCACCGGCATCCAGCTCATAGCCGGTAAAGCCGTTGCCGTTGGCATCATAGCAGTCGTAGCTGGCCATGTCTGCCACAGTCAGTGTCAGCTCCAGCTCCTGACTTTCGCCGGGCTGCAGCAGATCGGTCTTTTCAAACGCCCCAAGCTCCACAGCGGATTTTTCAATGCCACCGGGGGTGTAGGGGGCGGTGTAGTACAGCTCCACCACATCCTTACCGGCCACTGTTCCGGTGTTGGTGACCCTGACCTTTACAGTCAGTTCACCGTCTTTGGACATGGAAGCAGGCTTGCCGGTGGTCTCCCAGCGGAATTCGGTGTAGCTCAGACCGTAACCGAAGGGATACTGGACCACACCTTCGTAGCCGGCACCATACTCGTTGGAAACATCGGCCCAATAGCCTTCGGCATCGGCGGTTTCATACCACTTGTAACCGATGTAGATGCCTTCGGCATAGTCCAGGTAGGAAACCTGGTCGTAGGTAAAGGGTGTGCCCAGGTTGCCGTTGCTGGTACCGTTGGCGGGGTACATGCCCTCGGCACCGGAATAAGCGCCTACGCCGCCGGCAGCAGCATTGGCATAGCTTGCTGCGGTGGCAAAGTCATACGCCCAGGTGTCCGCGGTCTTGCCGGAGGGATTCGCTTCGCCCCACAGCAGAGCAGGGATCGCAGCGGCACCGGTCTGGCCGGTGAACCCCACCATCAGGCAGGCATCCACGCCGGGAACGGTCTCCAGTTCACCCAAAGCCATCACATTGGTGGTATTCAGGATTACGATGACGTTTTCGTAGTTCTCTCCAACGTAAGTCAGCAGTTCCACTTCCTCGGTGGAAAGGTCCAGATATGTACGGCTCTCGTCCACAACGATCTCGCCGTCCTTTTCCGTACGCTTGTACTGAGCCTGTGTGGCGTCGTTGCTCTCGCCGGAGATCCGGCCGAAGACCACAATGGCGGTATCAGAGAACGCCTTGGCATCGGAGAGCAGCTGGGCGGTGTAATAAGCCGTATCGGAAACGGAAGGCTCGTACATCCGGCAGGACTGCTCAGGCCAGGAACCCAGGGTACGGGTATATTCCCGTCCGCCCTGGAAGTCGTCATACATTTGAGTCAGGGCAGCATTGGTCTCAATGCCGTAGTCCGCCAGAGCCGTCAGCAGATCCACCGTAATGTTCTTGACACCGCCGGAGCCTGAACCGCCGCCCAGCCAGTCGGTGCTGGCCCAGCCGAACACATTGACTTTCTTTACGCTGGAATCCAGGGGCAGGGTTTTGTTTTCATTGCGCAGCAGCACAGAGCTTTCCGCCTGTACCTGCCAGGCCAGCTCCTCGGCCTTAGCCGTGGTCTGTGCAATCTGCTCCGCCGTGGCATGAGAGGTGATGCCGCCGGCAAAAGAGTCCAGCATTGCGGACATCCCGGGTGCCATCACGCTGAACACAAGGGCAAAGACCAGCAGCAGCGTGGCAAAAAGCAAGCCTATGCTGCGGCGAATCAGATGGGTCTTGCGTGGTTTCTTCTGTTTCATGATTATTTCCTCCGTTCTGTTTCCTTTTGCAGTGGCAAACCGCTGTTCACTCCTTGCTCTTTGCCACATTTTCGATGTTATGAATCATGTGCATCGCACAGGCACGGAACTGATCGATCTCATGAGCGGTCATGCCAGCAAACAGATCCTTCTCTACCTGATCCATAATAGCCCGGGCTGCCGACAGCCGCTGCCGGCCCAGATCCGTGATTTGAATGTTCTTGGCCCGGCGGTCTCTGGGGCTGGTTGTGCTGACTACAAAGTCCTTCTCCTCCAGCCGCTTCACAATCCCCAATGTCACCGGCTGTGACAGCTTTACATTTCGCTCAATTTCCTTCAGGCTCAGTGTTCCCTCCGGGGAATTTACAAGCTGAAACA
>JAFVMW010000020.1 GCA_017506735.1 Oscillospiraceae bacterium
AAGCTTTTCTGGGGGTGTGGTTGGTGAACCAATTTTGACCCCAAAAATTATCCACAGGTGCAAAATCGTCTAAACGTCAGCGGAGGATCCCGTTTCTGGAATCCTCCGCCTTTTGTTAGGCTGTTATTTTACAGCCCCTTTCAAATTGGAGCTTGGAGAGGCAAAGGCTCCCCTCAGAGGGGTAAGCGAAGCGCAGTCGCGGTAGTGAATGACAGCCCTGTGGGCTGTCAGAGCCGCGACAGGGGTGCCCGCAGGCAACTGGCCGCGAAGCGGACAGAGGGGTAAAAGGTGGCAATTATGCACCGCTTCCATCCCGTAGGCTTTCACCCCTCCGCCCAGTGTGCGCACTGGGCACCTCCTCTCAAAGGGGAGGCTATGGGTCCCACAAACTCCAATTTGCATCCTTCCTTACAGAAAAATCCCTCCCCGGGGCCGGGGAGGGATACAATATTCATCAGATCTCCATGATGACGGGCAGGATCATGGGATTGCGCTTGGTGGTTTTATAGAGGTAGCCGGACAGGTCGTTTTTGATGGCGCTCTTGATGGTGCTCCAGTCACGGATGCGCTTGCGCTGGCAACGCTCCACGGCCTCCATGGCAACCTCCCGGAGGGACTCCATCAGCTCCTCGGACTCCTTCACATACACGAAGCCACGGGTGATGATGTCCGGGCCGGAGATTACGCCGCCGTCCTCGCTGGACAGGTTCAGACACACCACAATCATGCCGTCCTGGGCCAGATGCTTCCGGTCACGGAGCACTACGCTGCCCACATCGCCTACGCCGGTGCCGTCCACAAAGACCTTGCCCGAGGGGGCGGTGTCCACAATCTTGCAGCTTCTGGAGGAAATTTCGAACACAGAGCCGATCTCGCCCACCAGAACACGCTTGGGATTCATGCCCATGCTCTTGGCCAGCTTGGCGTGAATCTGCAGGTGGCGCTGCTCGCCGTGGAGGGGGATGAAGAACTTGGGCTTCACCAGGGCGTGGATGATCTTCAGCTCCTCCTGGCAGGCATGGCCGGAGGCGTGAAGTCCCTCGCTCTTTTCATATACAACGTCCGCGCCCTTGCGGTACAGCTCGTTGATGATCCGGGATACCGCCTTCTCGTTGCCGGGAATGGCAGAGGCGGAAATGATGATCCGGTCACCGGACACAATGTCCACCTGCTTATGGGTGTTGAAGGCCATGCGGTACAGGGCGGACATATTCTCACCCTGGGAACCGGTGGACACAATGACCACCTTGTTTTTCGGCAGGCTCTTGACGGTGGCCAGATCCACGATGGTGTTGGCCGGGACATTCAGATAGCCCAGCTCGGTGGCGACCTTGAGCATATTCTCCATGCTCCGGCCAGAAACAGCCACCTTTCTGCCATAACGGTGGGCGGCGGCAAGCACCGCCTGAATCCGGTGCATATTGGAGGCGAAGGTGGTGACGATGATCCGCTGGTCGCAGTCCTTGAACTGCCGGTCCAGATTTCCGGCCACCATGGTCTCGCTGGGGGAGTAGCCGGGACGCTCCACGTTGGTGGAGTCAGCCAGCAGCGCCAGCACGCCCTTCTTGCCCAGTTCGCCCAGACGGCCCAGATCCATCATGCCGTCGGCAGAGGAGGGGTCGATCTTGAAGTCGCCGGTGAACACCACGGTACCGGCAGGGCACTTGATGGCGAAGCACACCGCGTCTGCGATGGAGTGGTTCACATGAATGAATTCCACGCTGAAGCAGCCGGCCTTGACCACATCACCGGGCTTGTGGGTGACGAGCTTCACCTTCTGAGCCAGTCCATGCTCCTCCAGCTTCAGCCGGATCAGTCCGTTGGTCATGGCGGTGCCATGAATGGGACAGCTGAACTGCTGCATGGCGTAGGGAATGGAACCGATGTGGTCCTCATGTCCGTGGGTAATGAACATACCCCGCAGCTTCTCCGCGTTGCGCTGGATGTAGGTGAAATCCGGGATCACCAGATCAATGCCGTACATATCCTCCTCGGGAAAGCCTACGCCGCAGTCCACGACGATCATGTCCTTGCCGTATTCCAGGACGGTGATGTTTTTGCCGATCTCATCCAAACCGCCCAGAGGTATAATTTTCAGTTTTTCTGCCAATGAAATCAATAGCTCCTTTCGTTTTGTAGGAAGGCGGATCTTACAGCACCATGGACAGCCGGCCCCGTATCGCCGGTTCAGCATGGATGATCTGCCTGTAAATAATCAAATTATCGCCCCACACCGGGGATATTTCCGCGCGGATCTGCCCATCCGGCGCACGTTCGGATATAGTATAGCACAGTTGTCACAAAAAGTATACCACTTTTTTGGTCGAAATGCCACGAAGGGATATTTTTCGCAAAAAATGCAAAAAAGGTTGCACCTTACAGACCGATTTGATATAATATTTGCTACGATGGATAACAATGGGGTAAAGTTACCCTAAGCGAAGAATTTTCAAAAGGAGGGACAAAACCGTGAACAAAAAACTTGGCAGACTGCTTCAGCCCGGCATGGGCATGTACTTCGGCGTGATGCTGGCCTTCGCGGTGATTACCCTGTGCGCAGGCAAGCCCATCCTGGCACTGGTGGAGCTTGGCGTGACCGCGGCGGTGTTTTCCTTCTACCAGATGCGCAAGGTTCACAGACGCCGGGAGCTGGAGAGCTTCATCCAGTCGGCGACCAATACCCTGGGCACCACCGACGGCGGCAAAACCCCCTTCCCCATGGCCCTGGTGCGCCTGGGCGACGGAAATCTGCTCTGGGGAAACAAGCCCTTTACCGATCTTTCCGGCTTTGAGGACGGATTGTACGAGCAGACCATCACTGATCTGATCCCCGGCTTCACCACCGACTGGCTGGCCTCCGGTCAGAACGAGTATCCCGGTGATGTGACGCTGAACCGCCGTCGCTATCGGATCTACGGCTCCACCATCCACGCGGACGACCCCCAGGGCACCCTGCTGGCGGCGCTGTATTTCTCCGACCTGACGGAGCTTTACCAGATCCGGGATGAATATGTCCGCTCCCGGCCGGTGGTATCTCTGATCCTGGTGGACAACTATGAGGAGCTGACCAAGAATCTGACGGAAAGCGCCACCTCCACCCTGAACGCCCGGATCAATGAGACCATCACACACTGGGCCGAGGGCTACCACGGTCTGCTCCGCCGTCTGGAGCGGAACCGGTATCTGCTGGTCTTTGAAAAACGGGATCTGCAAAGCGCCATCGAGAATAAGTTCTCCATTCTGGAGGAGATCCACCAGGTCACCAACCCCTCCGGCCTCACCGCCTCCATCAGCTTCGGCCTGGGTGTGGACGGTGCCACCTTTGAGGAAAGCTACGATTTCGCGGCCCTGGCCATTGAAATGAGCCTGAGCCGGGGCGGCGACCAGGCGGTCATCAAGGATCGGGTGAATTTCGATTTCTACGGCGGCCGCACCAAAGAGGTGGATCACTGGAGCAAGGTTCGTTCCCGTGTCACCGCCAACTCTCTGCTGGAGCTGGTGGGACAGTCCGGAAGCGTGTTCATCATGGGCCACCGGAACGCCGACCTGGACAGCGTGGGCGCCGCAGTGGGCGTGTGCTGTCTGTGCCGCAAGCGTGGCAAGAAGGCCCACATTGTGCTGGATCTGGAGCATAACGCCTCGGAAATGCTGATCCGGGAGATTGTCAACGTGCCCGAATACCGGGATGTGTTCATCTCCGGACAGGATGCCCTGCTGATGTGCGACGCGTCCAGCGTGCTGATCGTGGTGGACACCAACCGGCCTGACCAGGTGGAATGCAGGCCATTGCTTGAGTCCATTCCCAAAATCTGTGTCATCGACCATCACCGCCGGGCGGCGGACTATATCAGCCCCGTGGTGGTGAATTTCCACGAGCCTTACGCCTCCTCCGCCTCCGAGCTGGTGACGGAGCTGCTGCAGTACGGCGTGGAGAAGAACGATGTGCTTCCCATCGAGGCCAAGAGCCTGCTGGCCGGCATTTTCCTGGACACCAAGAGCTTCAATGTCCGCACCGGCGAGCGTACCTTCGAGGCTGCCGCCTTCCTGCGTCGTCTGGGCGCGGAGACAGTGGAGGTCAAGAAGCTCCTCCAGTCCGATTTCCAGACCACCATGAGCCGGTATCAGATCATCAAGTCCGCCCGGACCTACCGGGACGAGATCGCCATTGCCGCGCTGAACAGCACCACCAGCCGCCCCCTGGCTGCCCAGGCGGCAGACGAGCTGCTGAACATCTCCGGCTTCCAGGCCTCCTTCGTCCTGTATCCCGACGGGAACCAGGTGATCATCTCCGCCCGATCCATCGGCGAGGCCAATGTGCAGGTGATTCTGGAGCCTCTGGGCGGCGGCGGCAACGCGGCCACCGCAGGCGCCCAGGTGAAGGATTCCACCGTGAAGGATGTCCTCGACCGGCTGGTTGCGTCCATTGACGCGTATTATGATAACTGAACGGGATTGACCGTAGGGGCTGGCGTCCTCGACAGCCCGTCCGGCGTAAGCCGGAAATCAGAGGAAGTACCTGAAAATATGCCCATCGAGGTCATGTTTTCAGACGGGGCGTCGGGGACGCCGCCCCCTACGAGTGCATTTTACTATAATTAAGGAGTAATGAACATGAAAGTAATTCTGCTGACTGATGTGAAGGGCAAGGGCAAGAAGGGCCAGATGATTGAGGTCTCCGACGGCTACGCCAGAAACTATATGCTGCCCCGGAAGCTGGCCATTGAGGCCACCACCGACGCGGTGAACACCATGCGCATGAACGACAAGGCCACCGCCGAGCGGATCGCCCGGGAGAAGGCCGAGGCCATGGAAGTGTCCAGAAAGCTCAGAGAGCTGACCCTGGTGGTCAAGGCCAAGGGCGGCGGACAGGGCCGTCTGTTCGGCGCTGTCACCAACACCGAAGTTGCTGCCGCTCTGGAGAAGCAGACCGGCATCAAGCTGGATAAGCGCAAGATCGTGCTGAACGAGACCATCAAGAATGTGGGTACCTACACCGCTACCTGCAAGCTGGGCTACGAGATCAACGCCCCTCTGACCATCAAGATCGAGGAGCAGTGAGCACTATGAAGTACATTGACCAGCTCCACAATTTCTCGCTGCGGATTCTGACCCTGTGCGGTATCTGTGCCGTGGCGAGCCTTGCGGTGAATGTACTGACCGCTCTTGTGATGTTTGCGGCAGAGTGCGCCGGCGGAAAGAAACAGTAACGACAAAACGATTTGATTGACAAGGGAGTGAGAATACATGGATGAAGAACTGATCAGCCGGCAGCCGCCCCAGTCCATTGAGGCGGAGCAGGCGGTTCTGGGCTCGATCCTCATTGACAGCCGGTGCCTGGCCGACATCATCGGCATTGTCCGGCCTGAGGATTTCTTCCTGGAGCAGAACCGGGAGATTTACGAGACCATCTATACCATGTTTAATTTCTCCCAGACCATTGATCCGGTCACGGTGCTGGACAAGATGCGTGAGCTGGGAAATTACCATGACAATTCCCGGGACTACATCCTCCAGCTCATGGAGATCACCCCCACCGCCGCCAATGCCCAGCGGTATGCCAATATTGTCCGGGACAAGGCCATGCTCCGGGGGCTTGCCCAGGCGGCCTCTGATATCTCCGAGATCGTCTACGACCAGGTGGGCACGCCGGCAGAAATGCTGGAAGCCGCGGAGAAGAAGATCTACGCCCTGCGCAAGGGTGAACGGGGGGACTCCCTGGAGCACATCGGCACCGTGCTCCACAAGGTCTTTGACCGGCTGAACGAGCTGGCGGCCTCCGACTCCGCCATCCCCGGCCTGTCCACAGGCCTTCGGGATCTGGACACCAAAATCAACGGTCTGAATAAGTCTGACCTCCTGCTCATCGCCGCCCGTCCTGCCATGGGTAAGTCCTCTCTGGCACTGAACGTGGGCGTAAACGTGGCGAAAAAGTACAACAAGACCGTGGCGGTCTTTAACCTGGAAATGTCCCGGGAGCAGCTTGCCATGCGACTGCTCTCCGGCGAGAGCTTTGTGGACAGTGCCAAAATGCAGACCGGCAAGCTCACCGATGAGGAGTGGATCAAGCTGGCCATGGCTTCCGCGGCTCTGAGCCAGACCGACATCCGCATTGATGACAACCCCTCCATCACTGTGGCGGAGATGAACGCAAAGCTCCGCCGTGTGGAGGATCTGGGCCTGGTAATCATCGACTATCTGCAGCTGATGACCGGTTCCGGCTACGGCAAGCAGTCTGACAACCGTGTGCAGATCGTGGGCGACATTTCCCGTTCCCTGAAAATTATGGCAAAGGAACTGAATGTTCCCGTCATCTGCCTGTCCCAGCTGTCCCGTGCGGTGGAAAGCCGCCAGGACAAGCGCCCCATGATGTCCGACCTCCGTGAATCCGGCGCCATCGAGCAGGACGCGGACGTGATTCTGTTCATCTACCGGGACGACTATTACAACGAAAATTCCGAGGAGAAGAATGTGGCGGAGGTCATCGTGTCCAAGAACCGACACGGCGAAACCGGCACCGTCAAGCTCCAGTGGCTGCCCCAGTACACCACCTTTGCAGACCGGGAGTGGAAGCATGGAGAGTAAGGTCCTGTCGTTTCTCCGGCGATACGATATGGTGCGCCCGGGGGACCGGGTAATCTGCGCCCTGTCCGGCGGCCCGGATTCCATGGCCCTTCTCTGGTGCCTGTGGATGCTCAAGGACAAGCTGGGCATCACCGTGGAGGCGGCCCACTATAACCACCACCTCCGGGGTGGGGAATCCGACCGGGATGAAGCCCATGTCCGGGCCTTCTGCGAGATGCGTGACATTCCCCTCCATGTGGGGGGCGGTCAGGTCACGGCAGGGGAAAAGGGACTGGAAGCGGCGGCAAGGGAGGCGAGGTATTCCTACCTCCGCAGCCTTGGCGGCACCATCGCCACAGCCCACACTGCCGACGACAACGCAGAAACCCTGCTCATGCACCTGCTCCGGGGCAGCGGCCTCCGGGGACTGGGGGGAATTACCCCGGTTTCAGAGGGAATGATCCGGCCTTTGCTGGATGTGACCCGGGCAGAAGTGGAAGACTATATTGCAGAAAACTGGCTGCCCTGTGTCACAGACAGCTCCAACGCGACTGACCAGTTCCTGCGCAACCGGCTTCGCCATGGGGTGATGCCCCTTCTGAAGCAGGAAAATCCCCGGCTGGCAGTCAGCCTGTCCGCCGCCGCCCAGCGGCTTCGGCAGGACGAGGAGCTGCTGCAGACCCTGGCAGGGGAGCTGGACGGGGCCGATGTTCCGGCCATGCGAACTGCCCATCCTGCCCTGCGCCGCCGGGCGCTGGAGCGTTTTTTGCGGAGGAACGGCCTTCCCGAGCCCTCTGCCGCCCATATTTTGCAGGCGGAAAGTCTGGTGCTGTCGGACAATCCTTCTGCCCATGCCCGGTTTGGCAGCCGTATGCTGACCCGGCAGTATGACCGTCTGGTGATGGTTCACCGGGAAACGGCCTCCATGGAACCGACAGAGCTGCCGGTGCAGGGAGAACTGCGTCTGCCGGAAATCGGCCTGCTGGTCCGCACGGAGCCGGCGGAGGGGCCGGAGTGGGGAGAAACATCCTTCTCCGTCTGCCCGGAGGGGCCGATGATCCTCCGCAGCCGGATGGCCGGAGACGAGCTGACCCTGAAAAGCGGCACCAAGACCCTGAAAAAGCGGTTCATTGACCGGAAAATTCCCCAGCATTTGCGCTGCGCCGTGCCTGTGATCGCGGACAGCCGGGGGGTGCTGGGTGTCATGGGCTTCGGCCCGGACGAAAAAAGACGGGCCGGGGAGAACTGGATCCGCGTTACGTTTGTACCTTTCAGCCCTGGGGCTGACGAATAAAAAGAGAAAAGAGGCTTCCGATTATGCATAATGATATTGAACGCATCCTGCTGACCGAAGAGCAGATCAAGGAAAAGGTTGCGGAGCTGGGCAAGCTCCTGGCAGAGGAGTACAGGGACAAGAATCCTGTGGTAGTGGGCGTGCTGAAGGGCGTGGTCATTTTCTATGCCGATATGATCCGTGCCATGGACATTCCCTGCCAGATGGACTTTATGTGCATCTCCAGCTACTCCGGCACCCAGACCACCGGCCGCACCCAGATCGCCAAGGATCTGTCCTGCGACATCAACGGCCGCCATGTCCTGATTCTGGAGGACATCTTCGACACCGGCAATTCCCTGCAGTTCATTACCAATCATCTGAAAAACAAGGGCGCCGCCAGCCTGAAGATCTGCACCCTGCTTGACAAGCCCGAGCGCAGAAAGCCCGGCGTTACCGTCAAGTGCGACTACACCGGCTTTGTGATCCCCAACGAGTTTGTGGTTGGCTATGGTCTGGACTTCGATGAGAAGTACCGCAATCTGCCCTACATTGGCATTCTGAAGCCTGAAGCATATCAGAATTAAAAAGGAGTACCATTCATTTGAAAAATCGCAGTAATTTTGGCTTCATTGTCTACCTTGCCGCGCTGCTGCTGCTGTTCAGCTGGGTGTCCAATGCCTTCGGCCTGGGCATGGATAATGTGAGCTATTCCCAGATCGTGGAGCTGTTCGAGGCCGAGCAGGTGAAAAGCTTTGTGGTGCAGGGCCAGCAGATCCAGCTGAACCTCCACACCCCTGTGGACGGGGAGGATAAGCTTCTGTGTATGCTGGCCGATGAGCAGGCCTTCCGGGAGGAGCTGGGGGACCTGATCGAAAGCCAGCGAAAGTCCGGCGTTCTGGAAGGCTACAATTTCGTGCCGGAGGATCAGACCCAGCCCATGGACTTTGTGATGCCCCTGCTGATTGCCGGCGGCATTCTGCTGTTCATCTGGTTCATCCTCATGAGCAGAGCCAACGGCAGCAATCCCATGAACAATTTCGGCAAGGCCCGGACCGTTCTGGGCATTCCCGACGGCAGAAAGGTCACCTTTGACGATGTGGCTGGTGCTGACGAGGAGAAGCAGGAGCTGCAGGAGGTTGTGGACTTCCTGCGCAATCCCGAGAAATTCCGGAAGATGGGTGCCCGGATTCCCCACGGCATTCTGCTGGTGGGCCCTCCCGGCACCGGTAAGACCCTGCTGGCCCGTGCCGCCGCAGGCGAGGCCGATGTGCAGTTTCTGTCCATCTCCGGCTCTGACTTTGTGGAGATGTACGTGGGCGTGGGTGCCAGCCGTGTCCGGGATCTGTTCGAGCAGGCCAAGAAGGTGGCGCCTGCCATTGTGTTCATCGACGAGATCGATGCTGTGGGCCGCAAGCGTGGCTCCGGCCTGGGCGGCGGCCATGATGAAAAGGAGCAGACCCTGAACCAGCTTCTGGTGGAGATGGACGGCTTCGGCAAGAACGAGGGCGTCATCGTCCTGGCTGCCACCAACCGTCCCGACATTTTGGACCCGGCCCTGCGCCGTCCCGGCCGTTTTGACCGGGAGGTCTATGTGGGCGCTCCGGACAGCAAGGGCCGTGAGGAGATTCTGAAGGTTCATGCCCGGGACAAGCATCTGTCCGACGACGTTTCCCTGAAGACCATCGCCATGGCTACCACCGGCTTCACCGGCGCGGATCTGCAGAATCTGCTGAACGAGGCGGCAATCCTGGCCACCCGGGCAGACCGTCCCGTGATCACCATGGAGGATCTGAACCAGGCTATGATGAAGGTGCTGGCAGGCCCCGAAAAGCGCAGCCGTGTCCGTATGGAAAAGGACAAGCGGATGACTGCCATCCACGAGGCCGGTCATGCGGTGGCGATGTACCACCTGCCCACCCATGATCCGGTGAGCCACATCACCGTGATCCCCAGAGGCCAGTCCCTGGGCACCACCTGGAGCTTCCCCCGGGAGGAGTCCACCCACATGACCCGGAACGAGATGTACGAGAACATCGTCAGCCTTCTGGGCGGCCGTGTGGCGGAGGAGATCGTGTTCGGGGATGTGACCACCGGCGCAAGCTCTGACATCGACCGTGCCTCCAAGCTGGCCCGGGATATGGTGGCCCGTTACGGTATGTGTCCGGCTCTGGGCACCATCTCCTACAGCTCCAATGACGAAGTGTTCATCGGCGGCAGCTACGGAAAGACCAGGTCCTATTCCGAAAAGACCGCCGGCACCATCGACGATGAGGTGAAGAAGCTCATCGACAGTGCCTATGACCACTGCCATAAGATTCTCTCCGGGAATCTGGACAAGCTCAATGCCGTGGCGGATTATCTGATGATCCATGAGAACATGAACGGTGACCAGTTTGCCGCCTGCATGGAGGGCAGAGAAGTGGACGCCGACGAGGGCGCGACCCTGTTTGATGCATTTGTGGAGAAAACCGAAGAATAAACAAAAGCACGCTGTCATCTGACGGCGTGCTTTTTGTCAATGGCGGAGGGGTGAAAGCCCACAGGACGGAAGTGGTGCAGAATTGCCACCTTCCACCCCTCATACTAAGGAACCTCTGAATAAATCGTCTGCGGCAGCTGACGGATCTTTTGACCCAACTTTTCAGTTTGAAAACCGGGAAATACACAAAGTATTCCTCCGCTTTCCAAACTTCAATTTGGGCCAAAATCTCTCGCCATCTGCTC